>JASHOO010000312.1 GCA_030041035.1 Bryobacteraceae bacterium
TATCATACGGCGGCAGGGGCGGCGGCCACAAGGGGCGAGGCCGTATTTTCCCGGGCACGGGACGGGGAGGCGTCGGCTTAAGGGACCATAGGCGCAGCGGAACCGGCGCCGGCCAGGGTTGCGCTGTACATGGCGTCGAGCAGATCCTGGCTGGTGCCGTCGTAGTCTTCGTCCAGCGCCCACATGAATGTGCCGCCCGTGCCGCGCTGCCAGAGCGAATACCAAACACGATAGTACGTGGAGAACGTATCGTCGTAGGTGATGTAGCCGGGTTTGCCATCGGCGCGGAGCATGTAAGGCACCAGGGAATACAGGTCGTAAAAGGTTTGCCAGCCCTTGGCGTTGATGCGCTGTTTGATGAACGTACCGTAGTTTTCCGAGAGAACCGTGTTTTCGCAGTTCGTGCATGGTCCGAACAACGCGGTGACGTTCTTGTAGAAATAGCCGTAAAAAGGCGTGCCGATGTTCATCTTGGCCAGCGGGACGTTGGATTGGAGGTAGATATCGATAGCTTCTTTGACGCTGCCGCCGGGCTCGCATTCATAGGGCTGGGGATTGGTGGGGTCAGGGAAGATGGGCGAGTTGAGCTGGCCATCGTCGGTCCAAGGCCCGGCGCAGTCATAGGTCATGATGTTGAAGTAGTCGACGATGGGAGTGACTTGCGGGAAGTCGTAGCCGGTGCCTCCCCAGGGCGCGACGTCGGCGGAAAGGAAGTAGTTGGGAGACGGGAAGGCGGTGCGGAGTGCGCTCATGAGGTTGAAGAAGGTGGTTTCGTCGAGAGTGCTGCTGGGGTATTCCCAATCGATGTCGACGCCGTCATAGCCGTGCTCGGCCTCGAACGTTTGCAGGTTAGCGACGAGGGCGCTGATGCTGCCGGCGGTGGTCTCCATACCGGTGAAATCGCCGCCGAGCAGCAGAAGCACTTTGACGCCGGCGGCGTGTGCTTTGCTGATGAGCTCAGGTTCGAGGAAGCCATCGGGGACACTCAGGCTGCCGTCGGCGTTGAAACTCACACCGGCGTGGTTGATGTGAGTCAGCTTCTTGAAGGGAATCTGGGCGGCACTGTAGGGCGGGGTTTGGGTGCGGCTCCAGTAACCGTAGTCGGCAATCAGCCGTTTGGGAAGCTGGGCATTGGGGCTATTTTGGGCGAACGAACAGGGGGCGCAGAGGAGCGCCAGGCAGGCTAGAAGCGTGAAAAATCGGAAGTAATGGCTCATGATATACCTTTTCGTGCGGAGCCAGTATACATCTTGGTGTCGGTGTGCGCGACGGGGGACAGAGCCGACAGCCGCTGTCACGCATTTGTGATTAGCGGGCTGGTCACTCGCGCGCGTCCAGCTCGCGCAATGCCCGAAGGGCCACGGTACTGGTGGGTTTCTTGGCCAGAAGCTGGCGCATGAGTTCCCGGGCCTTCTCGCGGTCTCCCATCTGGACGTAAATGCGGCCGAGGTTCAGGTAAAGCTCCTCATCTTCGGGCGCGATCCCGATGCCGTAGCGAAACGCGGCGATGGCATCCTCGCGCTGGCCCTGTTCGGCGTAGAGCACGCCCAGATTGTTGATGGCTCCGGTGTGATCGCGCTTGATGGAAATGGCGCGCTCGAACCACTGTTTGGCTTCGGCGCTGCGATTCTGGCGGGCGAGAGCGAGGCCGAGCTGATTGGCGGCATCGGCATTCGCGGGCTCGGCATCCGTGGCCTCGCGGAGGAACTTCTCGGCCCCCGCGAGATCATTGAGCTGAAGGCTCACTTCGCCCGATCCCACGAGAGCATCGGCGTGGCGGGGACGAATGGCCAATACCCGCTCGTATGCCTCGAGCGCCGGCTTCCAGCGTTCGGCCTCGTGATGAATGCGCGCCAGGGCCATGTACGCCTTCCAATTCTCAGGGTGGCGGCGCGCGACTTCTTCCAGGTAAGGAATGGCCTGGTCGGGATAGCCGGCCCAGTAAAAGGCGGCGCCGAGCTTGAAATAATTCCGCAGGGGAGCCGCATAGTAACGGCCGGGAAACGGAAGGGCCAGGCTGGGGCCGCGGCCTTGGGCGACAGCCTTCCAATCGCGCTCGAGCACATCCGGATTCGGCACGCCCGCGTAAATCTTCTGCGCGTGGCTTTGATCATCCACCAGCAAAAGGAGCGGCAGTTCGAGGTCGGTACGCAGCTCGAACAAATACCGGTGAAAGACCGAGTATTGGGCGGCGAGGTCCGGCGAAGCGCGCGTGACATCGATGGTTTCAAAGGGCAACGAAGACGGAATAGCGGGCGGTGGTCCAGCGGTCAGCAAAAGAAACCCCGCACTCTTGCGATTTTCGGGCAGCGGCGCCGGATCAATCAACCAGGTTGCGCCGAAACTGGGCTGATTGATTCCTTCGACTGGCGCGGCCGCGATACTGGCTCGCGTGCGGAAAGGCATCGCCTTCACCTGGTCCGACCCTTCCTCGATCTCATAGCGAAATCCCGCGTGCAGCTTGGGGAAATGCTGGGTGACTCCGGACGGCCAGGTGATGGTGGCGGCTGCTTCGTCCGCATCTCCCAAACCGAAATGCAGTTGCTTGGAGTGCTGGGAAAGGTATCCGCTGCCGGCGCTCAAGTAATGGGCGCGTCCGTTCACTTCGACGCGTGCGCCGATGGCATCGCGATTGGATTTCGTACCTTTCAAGTGGAGCGCAATGGAGGGCTTCCCAACGCCACAGTTGTTGCGAAGAATCCGAACCTGGGGTCCCAGGCGGCTTTTGAGAACCAGATCGAGGTTGCCGTCGTTATCGATATCGACCGCGGCGAACGCTCTGGAATCATCGGCGAAGTCCAGACCGCTGATGCCTGAGAAATCGTAGTATTTGGCGGGACTGCCGGCTACGGGCGCGACGCGTTTATAGAATACGTTGGGCTCGCGTCCGCACCAGCTATACTCTTCGCGGATGAGCTGGTTGAGGGCATTCCAGCCGTTTTCGTAATCCGGAGCAGTTTGGTCGCTTGCAGGAGTTTTCGCCACCACCTGCCGCCAGAAGAAGCTGTTCAGATCGTTCTGAGAGGGGTTAGTCAACATGCCCGTGGTGATGAAGATCTCGGGCGCGCCGTCGTTATCGAAATCGATGCCGTCGGCGGACCATGCCCAGCGCCCCATGCGCACGCCTTCGGGCGCACTGGTCTCGTCAAACTTCCCGTCGCCGCGATTGCGGAAGAGCGCGTTGCCCTTGGTATGGCTGCGATAAGCTTCGCGGAACTCACGGCCGGGCACGAATGCGGAATCTTCGACGACGCGCTGGCCGGCTTCGGTCCACATGTTGGAGACGAGAAGATCGGGCCGGCCGTCGCCATCGTAATCGAACCAGGCCGCGCTCATGCCGGGGCCCATGTTCTGGACACCTGCGGCGGCAGCTTCATCTTGAAATTTGCCGCCGTGGTTGCGGTAGAGGTTGCTTTTGCCAAAATCGTTGGCCACGTAAAGATCGGGCCAGCCGTCGCCATCGAAATCGCACCAGGCCGGGGCAAAGCTGTAGTGATGATTGTTTTCGTCGATGCCGGTCGCGGCGGTGACGTCCTCGAAATAACCCCCGGTCGCGGTGAGCTGATTGCGGAAAAGAAAGTTGGGCGGCCCGTTTTCGGCGTCGTGATACGGGGCGGGGTAGCGGTACTGATCCTCGCTCTGAAAATAAATGTAGGTGCAGAGATAGAGATCGAGGCGCCCGTCGCGATCGTAATCCGCGGCCGCCATTCCGGTGAAGGATCCCTGCAGATCAGTGCGGAAATGAAAGGCATCGGGCAGATGCTGGAACGTGCCATCACCTTGGTTCAGGAAGAATAGAGGTCCTGAGCTGCGCAGCACGACGAGGTCCTGGCGCCCCGAATTGCGGAAATCGGCAAACAGCGCGCAGGTTGTGTCATCCAGCACGCCAACGCCAGCCTTATCGGTGATGTCGATGAGAGTGCCGTCGCCGCGATTCTTGTACATCCGGTTCGGCAGCCCGCCCTGCTGGCAAACATAGATCTCGTCCCAGCCGTCGTTATCGATGTCGCCGACCGCGACGCCGTTGTTTCCGTAGATGTCGATGCCGGTGGCGGAATCGAGCCGCGATCGCCACCAGACGTTGCCCTTCAGCAACTGGTCCTGGAAGGAAGGCACGCCGTGGAATGAGTGCGCGGTGACGTCGTGGAACCAGGGCTCGGGAGCCGTGACCAGTGTTTCACTGAGTGGCTGGCATTCCACCAGCCGCCCGTCCTTCCAACGCTGCTTCCAGTAGCCCACGCGATAGGCGCCCTCGCTCGAAATTTCATATCGAACGAGATTTCCCGGCAGAACGAAGAAGGCACTGCGCCGCACGCGGCCGAGCGATTCGATCCACGGTTTCAGCCCGTTCTGAAATGCCGCCGCCGAGCCGAATTCCGCATCGGATACGCCGGCGCCCACCGGCCTGTAACGCAGCGGCAGGGGAGAAGCCCCGCGAAAATCGTCCGCCAGCGGCAGGGCAGTGCCCTCCAACATGGAGCGAAAGTGCTGCTCGATTGCCTGCGCTTCTTTTTCGAAGGGAAACTCGTCGGTTCCGGCATCTACGTGTGCCAGAACCGAATCATACGGATTCGGCTTGCGGAAGCGGACCGGATACGGGACGGCGCTGGAGCCTCGGGCAGGAAAGAGCCCCAGGGAGGCCAGCGCCGCGAGAAACTCTCGCCGTCCGATCGGGAAAAGCGCCACATTGTCAAGCGTAGGACACGCATGTCTGCCTGTCCACCAGCCTAAGTGAGCGAGCGTTCAAGGGTGATTTCCGAGAGCTTGGTTTCCTCAGGTACATCGGTGGGGCTTTCG
>JASHOO010000027.1 GCA_030041035.1 Bryobacteraceae bacterium
ATTGCGGTCAACAACAACGCCGCGGCCATTTATCTGGCGCTGAATGAGCTGGCGGCCGGTTACGAAGTGATCGTCTCGCGCGGGGAGCTGATCGAGATCGGCGATGGATTCCGCATTCCGGAGATCATGGCGCGGTCGGGCGCCGTGCTCTGCGAGGTTGGGACGACCAACCGCACGAGCGTCCAGGATTACCGTAAGGCGATTAACGAACGCACGCGCCTGCTGCTGCGCGTGCATCCGAGCAATTTTCGCATCCGGGGATTTACTTCGCGGCCGGAGCTGGGGGAACTGGTCGCGCTGGGACGGGAGCGCGGCATTCCGGTCTATGAGGACCTGGGCAGCGGATGTGCGGTGGATCTGCGACCGTTCGGGGTGGATGAGCCGCTGGCGCAGGAGAGCCTGCGTGCTGGAGCCGATCTGGTTTCGTTCAGCGGCGACAAACTGCTGGGCGGGCCACAGGCGGGCATCCTGGCGGGCAAGGCGGAAATTGTGACGCGGTTGCGCCGTAATCCCATGTTTCGTGCGCTGCGGCTGGACAAGTTGATCTATCAGGTGCTGGAAAGTACACTGCGGGCGCTGGTGATGGAGCAATGGGACCAGGTGCCGGCACTGCGCATGATTCGCGCGAGTGCAGACGAAATACGCGAGCGTGCCGAGAGGCTGGTCGAGGCAGTGCCGGTGCTGGATGCTGGAGTGGAGCCAGGCGAGTCGGTGATCGGCGGAGGTTCGACGCCGGAGCAGGCAATTCCAACCTGGCTGATCGCCGTGACGCATGCCGATGTCGTCGCGGCGGAAAAGCGGCTGCGCGCGGGAGATCCGCCGGTGATTGCGCGGATTGAAGACGGGCGGCTGCTGTTGGATCTGCGGACGGTTTTTCCGGAAGAGGAAGAAGAGCTGAAGCGAGCCTTACGGAACCTGATGTAGGCCGAACATGCCCGGCCACTACGCCCGTTCCTGGTAGGTTCCTTCGGCGGTGTTGACGCGGATCTTTTCGCCTTCGGTGATGAATGGTGGCACCTGAACGACCAGGCCCGTTTCGAGCTTCGCCGGTTTCGTCACGTTCGATACGCTCGCGCCCTTGATACCGGGCTCGGTCTCGACCACGGTAAGATCGACCGTCGCCGGAAGCTCCACGCTGATGGGCTTGCCTTCGTAGAATTCGACGTTCACCTTGAGCTGCGGGATCAGGTAGCTGACGGCATCGCCGAGGATCTCCTTGGTCAGGTGCATCTGCTCGTAGTTTTCGGTGTTCATGAAGTAGAAGTACTCGCCGTCGTCATACAGGTATTCCATTTCATGCTCGTCCAGCAGCGCGCGCTCCACGCGGTCTTCCGACGAGAAGCGGTGCTCGATCATGGATCCGCTGCGCAGGTTGCGCATCTTGGCCTGTACGAAACCGCGCAAGTTGCCGGGCGTGCGGTGATTGACGCTGAAGATGGAGAACAGCTCGTTGTTAAACTTGATGACCATGCCCGGGCGCATTTGTGTTGAGGCAATCATTGGAAAACGCTCCAAAAAATGGAAAGAGAAAGTCGAGCAGGACTAAGCCACAGTATAGCATTGCGGCCGCAATCTGGAGCGGTTCCGGCAGGGTTCGCGGTTATTGCAAGCCGCCGCTGGCGGTAATCAGTTGGCCGGTAATCCATTTCGCGTCGTCCGAAGCCAAGAACGCCACCACTCCGGCGATATCCTGAGGTTTCCCGACGCGTCCCAGGGGCGTCTGCGCCACCGCATAGTTACGGAAGAATTCCGCCTCCGGCGCTGCCTGCAATCCCTCGGTTTCCGTGACGCCCGGCAGAACGGAATTCACAAGGATCTTCTTTGGGCCCAGTTCGATGGCCAGGCTCTTAGTGATGGCGTCGACAGCCGCTTTGGTGGCGCTGTACACAGATCCGTTCGGCTTAGGTGAAGTCGATACGACGGAGCTGATGTTGATGATGGATCCGCCATTGTCGGCAAACGCCGCGGCGGCCTGTTTGCTCGCGAACAAAAGACCTTTTACGTTGATGTTGAACAGGCGATCGAAGTGCTCCTCCTCAATGCCGGAGAGCGGAAGAAATTCATAAGCCCCCGCGTTATTCACCAGGATGTCCACGCGCCCGAATTCCTCGAGTGTGCGTTTGAACAGTTTCTCCGCTTCGGCGGGCTGGCTTAGGTCGGCTTGCACAGCAATGGCTCGGGCTCCTCCGTTGCGAATCCTGCGCACTAGCGACTCTGCCTCGGTCGCGCTCTTCGCGTAATTCACTGCCACGGCAGCTCCGCTAGCCGCCAGCCTTTCAGCAATGGCCGCCCCAATTCCCTTCGATGCACCCGTGACAATCGCAACCTTTCCTTTGAGGTCAGGCACGCATATTCTCCTTTTCCAATCGAATTCCTGAGCTAACGGTATTTTGATGGACAGCAACCTGCGCCGGATTCAGTTATTTCGGAAAGCGGATTGTACCACCCGCCTCAGAACGGCAGAATTTCTTCGCGTTGCGGGTCGAAATCGATTCGGCGTTTTTCGACGTAGGCGATGTTGCCCAGGTGCGACGCCTGGGCGGAGCGATGACCGATGAGCACGTCCCCGTTCGGCAGCTTGCGCGAGCGGACGCAATCGAGAAAATTGTTGACGTGGTCGATCGTCATGTCGTGGGGCTCAGCCTGCACGATAACGGGTGGGGCATTCCGGCCTACTGGATGGAATTCGTAGTGGCCGCGATCGATGTAGAGCCGCCCCTCGGTGCCGCACATCTCAACCGCGGCGCCGGTGATACCTGGGACGAGGGTGGCTTCAAACGTAGCCGTGAATTCCGTGGGGTACTCGAGCAGGACATTGATGGTGTCGGGTGCCGTGCGGCCGTCTTTGTAATTGTAGACGCCGCCCGCGGCAACGGCGGATTTTGGGATCTCCTGACCCATGAACATATGGACCACGTCGATCCAGTGCGTGAACAGGTCGGTGACCTGTCCGCCGCCGAAATCGAGATAGGCGCGGAAATTCCAGTATTGTTGCGGATCGTAATCGCGCCACTTGACGGGACCGAGATAGCGCGCCCAATCGAGATTGGTGGGCTTCTGCTGGAGCGATTCTGGTGCACGGCGCAGATGGTAGCCGTTGCCATGCCACCACGTGCGTGCCAGAGTGATCTTGCCCAGGCGGCCGGTGTCGAAGTATTCGCGCTTGGCGCGCAGATAATGAATTCCGGAGCGCTGCTGCATGCCGACCTGGCAAATCCGCTCGTTGACTCGCGCGGCCTTGACGATAGGCGGACCTTCCTCGATGGTGCGCGTCAGCGGTTTTTCCACGTAGACGTCGCGGCCGGAGTTGAGGGCGTCGATGGCAATAGCGGCATGCCAGTGGTCGGGCGTCGCAATCAGCACGGCGTCAACTTCCTTCATTTCGAGCAGCTTGCGGTGATCGGTGAAGTCACGCGCATTGGGGGCTTTTTGGCGGGCCTTGTCGATTTGCACGCCGTAGATGTCGCAGACCGCGGTGACGTCGACCGACGGGTTTTTCAAGAAGTTCGACATGTCTTCGCGGCCGCGTTCGCCGCAGCCGATGACACCCAGCTGGATTTTGTCATTTGCCCCGAGGACGCGGGAGTAAGACAGTGCCGTTAGCGCGCTCGCGCCGCGCAGGAGATCTCGCCTTCGCATATCAGTTGGCATGGTGAAATTATACGCGCAATCGTCAGGCGGTGAGATCCAGGGTAGGCGGGAATTTCGGTGCTTTGCGGTGTTTTGTGGCCTGTTCGAATGCAAATGCCAGGCGAATGAGCGCAGGTTCGCTGAAGGCCTTACCAACGAAGGAAAGCCCCACCGGCAAGCCGAAAACGTATCCTGCGGGAACAGTGATATGCGGGTAACCGGCGACGGCCGGCGGTGAGGTGATGTCGCCGCCGCTGATGTGATCGCCGTTCACTAGATCGGTGATCCACGCGGGCCCGGCCGTGGGCGCGACAAGCGCATCCAATTTGTGCAGCGACAGGATGGCATCGATTCCTTGCTTGCGCGAAAGGTCCCGGCAAGTCCGGAGAGCTTTCAAATACGCAGGGCTGGTGAGCGGCCCTTTGGCTTCCGCCTTGATCATGAGATCCTGGCCGAAGAAGGGCATTTCGCGATCCGCGTTGCGCTCATTGAAGTCGATGATTTCCTTGAGCGAGTGAACCGGAGCCTTCGGGCCGAGCCGCTCCAGGTAAGCGTTCAGATCCGTCTTGAACTCGAACAGCAGCACCTCGGTTTCCGCGTCGCCGAATTTGCCGGCGGTGGGGATGTCGGCGGGGTCGATGACTTCGGCTCCCAGGCGCTTCATGGTATAGAGCGCTTCGCCCATTAACTTATCTACACGTTCATTGAAGCCGAGGAATTTCCGTACGACGCCGATGCGCGCGCCGTGCAGGCCGTTCGGCTCGAGGAATCTGGTGTAATCGGGCTGGGCCTTTCCGGCGCTTTCTTTGGTGATGGCGTCGTTGGGGTCAACACCAGCCATCGCACCGAGTAGAATGGCGGCATCGGTGACGGTGCGCGTCATGGGACCGGCGGTGTCCTGGCTGTGCGCAATGGGAATGATGCCCGAGCGGCTCACGAGACCCACTGTCGGCTTGATGCCCACCAGACCGTTCATCGAGGAAGGGCAGGTGACTGAGCCGTCGGTTTCCGTGCCTACCGCCAAAGCGCACAGATTTGCTGCGGCCGCCGCGCCCGAGCCGGAACTCGAACCGCATGGATTGCGATTGAGCGCGTAGGGGTTGCGTGTTTGCCCACCGCGGCCGCTCCAGCCGCTGGTGGAATGGCTGGAACGGAAGTTGGCCCACTCGCTCAAATTGGTCTTGCCGAGAATCACCGCCCCGGCCGCGCGCAGGCGCTCCACGACGAAGGCATCGCGTGGTGCGACCGAACCCGCAAGCGCGAGCGATCCCGCCGTTGTCATCATGCGATCGGCGGTGTCGATATTGTCCTTGATCAGAATGGGAATCCCGTGCAGCGGACCGCGCGGCCCTTTCTCGCGGCGTTCCTTGTCCAGAGTGGCGGCAATGGCCAGGGCCTCGGGATTCAGCTCGATAATTGCGTTTATGGCGGGCCCGCGTTTGTCGATTTCATCGATACGCGTCAAGTACTTTTCCGCCAGCGACTGCGCCGTGAGCTCGCCCGACTTCATGCGCGCCTGCAAATCGGCAACGGTGGCTTCTTCCAGTTCGAACGCCTTTTGAGGGGCGGCCAGCGCGCGGGACACCGCGGCTCCGCCCGCGAGCAGACTACACCTGAGCAAATCTCTGCGATCCATGGAGTATCAGTATGCCAGCAAACGTTCGGCTTCGCGCGCCAGGTCATCGACCTGCGGCAGGATGGCGTTTTCCAGCTGCGGATGGTAGCCCACCCATGTGTCAAGCGCTCCCACGCGGCGAACAGGCGCATCCAGCCTGTCGAAGAGTTCATCGGCGATGCGCGCCGCAATCTCTGCGCCGTAACCCCACGAAAGGCAGTCTTCGTGGGCGACGATCACGCGATTGGTTTTCTCAACGGATGCGCGAATCGTTTCCCAATCGTACGGAGCGAGGCTGCGCAGGTCGATTACCTCGATACTCGCCTCGTTGTTCGTCCGTTCCACTTGCATGGCCGCTTGCAGTGCCTTCTGCACCACGGCGCCATAAGTCACGATGGAGAGGTTGTGGCCCGTCTTAACGACTTTGGCACGGCCGAACGGGATGGTGTAATCGGGGCCAGGATGCGGCGAGCGATTGTAGGGCTCGCGATAGAGGCGCTTGTGCTCCAGGAACAGCACGGGATCGTCCGAACGGATCGCCGTGCGCAGCAGGCCGCACGCATCCAGCGCATTCGAAGGCATGACCACGCGGAGGCCGGGAATGTGCGTGAACTCCACTTCTCCGCACTGGCTGTGATATATGGCGCCGCCGTTCAAATAACCGCCGATGGGGATGCGCAGCACGACCGGACAGGAAAACCCGCCATTCGACCGCCAGCGGATGGTGGCGAGCTCGTTGCGAATCTGCATCATCGCCGGCCAGAGGTAATCGAAGAATTGAACTTCGGCCACCGGCTTCAGGCCGCGGGTGGCCATGCCGATCGCTCGTCCTACAATGGACGCTTCTGCCAGCGGCGTGTTGAAAACCCGCTGTGGTCCGAATTCGATTTGCAGACCCGCGGTTACCTTGAACACGCCTCCTTTGCCCCTGACTTCCGCGAGATTCCCTTCGCGGCTGCAATCGGCCACATCCTCGCCGAACACCAGGACATTCGAGTTGCGCCGCATCTCCTCGCGCAGCGTCGCGTTGAGCAGATCGACCATGGTTTTCGGCTCACCGGAAAATTGCGGCTCGCCGTGAAAAGTCTCCGCTGTGGGGTCCACGCGATCGGAGTAAAGATGGGCCAGGGCAGAGGTACGCTCGGGCGCTTCCTGGCGTAACGCCTGGTGTGCCGCTTCGTGAATCTCTTCGTCGACATCGTGCACGATGAGTTGCAGCGCGTGGCGATCCAAAATGCCTTCGTCCACCAGGAACTTGGGGAAGGTCAGGATGGGATCGCGCTCTGATTCTGCTTTCCGCTCCGCTGCGGTCTTGTACATGCGCTCGTCGTCGGAAAGCGAGTGCGAATAGAGGCGCACCACGTGAGCGTGCACCAGCGCCGGCCCGCGGCCCGAACGGCAATACGTGGCCGCATCCGACAGAGCGCGGTAGGAAGCGAGAAAATCCAGGCCGTCCACTTCGCGGCAGAACAGGGAAGGGAAGCCGTCCACGAGCGCGCTGATGCTGCCGCCTGCGGTTTGCGTCTCGATGGGCACTGAAATGGCGTAACCGTTGTCTTCGATCAAAAAGAGCACGGGTAGCTGTTTGAGGCAGGCGGCGTTCAGAGCCTCCCAGAATTCGCCTTCGCTGGTTGATCCTTCTCCGCCGGCGACGAGGGTGATTTCATCCGAGCCGGCATTCAGAAAGCGGCCGCCTTCAGCGCACCCAACTGCCTGCACAAACTGGCTGCCAGTTGGAGACGAACCCGTCACAATATTGAGCTTGGGCGATCCCCAGTGCGAAGGCATCTGGCGCCCGCCGGACGCCGGGTCATCCGCAGCACCTACGGCTGCAAGCAACATCTCGTACGGGGTCACCCCCAGAGTCAAGCACAGCGCACGGTCGCGATAGTACGGATACACCCAGTCATGCCCCGGTTGAAGCACCAGGCCGCCGGCCACCTCGACAGCCTCATGGCCCGCGCCGGAGATCTGAAAAAAAATGCGGTTTTGCCTCTTGAGAGCGATCTCGCGATCGTCCAGGCGCCGCGCGGCATGCATCAGGCGGAACGCGCGGATCAAAGTGTCCGGGTCCAGCCCCTCGAATCGCAGCCCGGGTTGGCTTGGAGTGCTGGCTCGCGTGGTCGCCATGCGTCCGTCCTAACTCAAGTTTAGAGAACTCTCGAAGGGCTTTGCCGGACTGACAGCGGCAGCCGACAGCGCCGCCAGATACAGACCGCCGCCGATCAACAGCGTCTGCACCAGTCCGAGATAAATCGCCAGAACCAGCGAAGCCACCGAGCCCAGCACGCTGGCTGCAGCATTCAGTGACCACGCCCAGCGCACCGACGCGCTGTGCCATTTTTCGAGCCGGGCCAAGCCCACCGGGAAGGGCATTCCCATCAAAAAGCCCGCGGGAGAAATCAGCAGCACACTCATGACAACTTTCCACGCGAGCGGCAGCTGGATCTCCCTCGGCAGAAGCTCCGATACAGCGACCGCCAGCATTCCGATCAGGACGGCCACGCCTACAAGCGCCGCTCTCCAGCGGACCATCGAGAACTGAATCACACTACGGCTGGCAAAACTGCCCAGCCCGCTCGAAACCAGCAGCGAGAAGATCACCACCGTTAATGCGTAAGTGGGATGTCCCAGAAACAGGACAAACTTCTGAATGAGCGCCACTTCCACCAGAATGTAGCCGGCGCCTATGGCGAGAAAGTAGAGCAGGAATGCAAGCACGGGCTTTTGTTTCGGTAAGCGTGTCCGCAGCAGCAGCGGCGGCAGCGCCAGCACTATGGCCGTGGCAAGCACGCTGATTCCGAGCAACTCAAACAGCAGAGGCACGGCGCTGTTGATTTTGTAATCCTCGGTCTCTGTCGAGCCGCGCGTGATAAAAGCCCATAAATCGCTGGGTTGTACCGTATAGAAAAAAAACGGGCGGTTGTCGCTGACCGGTGCAATGTCGAAAGGATAATGGCGTTCGTAGGCCACCGAATCCGGACTGTGCAGCAGATCCGTGAATTGATTGGGAATCCTCTCATCGGGAAGATAGACCGGCGTCATGTGACCCTCAGCCATCGCTTTCCGGGCGCGCCCGATATCTTCGGTCGAGAAAGGGTGGCGGGAAATGAGTACGGTATCGAGCGTGCCCCACTTGGTGAGATCGGCGCGGGTTCCTTCCCGAGCCACGATGACATGCCGCGCCGGATCGGTTTCCCCCAGGCCATGCAGCGCCGCGATGGCGAGTGACACCAGGCGTAGCGATTCGCGCGGAGGCTCGAAACCCCAGCGCGTGAATGCCAGAATGCCGTCGTCGGTAAGGTGCGTGAGGTAATCGCGGAAAGCGTCGGTCGTGTAGAGATTGTTTTCTGAAAATGCGAACGCGCCCGCGGCTGTGGAAGCCCAGGTGTCCACCAGCGTGGCTTGCAGAACCTGAAATTTCTCCGTGCTACGGCGCACGAAGGCGCGGCCGTCTTCGACGAAAATGTGGACGTCGGGACGCAGATACAGGCTGCCGCTCAGTTCCGGAAACTTTTGTCGCATGATGGTGGTGGCTATGATTTTGTTAATCTCCACCCCGGTAATGTCGCGGCTGCCGGAAGCTAAAGCGCGGGCCACGTCCCAGCCGCCCCCAGGCCCGATGATCAGCGTCTTCGCCGCGGGGCGAATCGTATACGGCAAGCCCGGGCCTTGGTAGAGCAGATTATGCAGATCGCGCGCGGAGAGGTGCGCGAAATTGAAATTGGCGATCCCGGTAGACGCGTCGGCGTCAATGAAGATCATGGGCGAGCCTGTCTTGTTGGCAAGGGCAATCCGCGAGAAGCTGTTCCATTTCACGAAGGATTCGTGCTCGAGCTTTTGGCCCTTGGCATAGACTACGCCGATCAGCGCAAATTTCCCATTAAACAGCAGCAGGCCGAAAAGCGCGAGTGCCAAAGCTACGCTCGCTGCGCGTTCCCGGGTTGAACTGCTCATGCTGTGCCATAGCGCGGCGGCGGCGGCGAACAGCACGGCTGCGACGATGGTCGTATCGGGCCCGCCTAAAATGTTCAACAAAAACACCAGGAGCAGACATCCGCCCGCCGCGCCAGCGAGATCGAAAAAATAAACGCGATTCACGCGCTCGATGGTTTCCGAGACCGCCAGCGAAATGATGGTACCCGCGCCGAAGAAGGGCATCGCCGCAGCAAAATAGGTCAGCGCCAGATATCCATTCGACGGGTTTTGGCCCTGCGCCAACACCACGAGAATCGCCCCAACCACTAGAATGCTGTTGACCGCGCTCAGGCGTCCAAGCTTCTGGAACAGGTTGCCCTTCCAGCCGGCCACCACGTAAGAGAACACGCCACCCGCTCCCAGCCCAAAAAGGGCTATCGAGATCGCGAGAAAGACGAAATGGTAGTAGTAGACGACGGAGAAAATTCGCGTGAGCGATAGTTCCAGCAGCAGGGTTGCCAGCGTGGTGAGAGCCACGCAAAGATAAATGAGCGGCCAGTGAAATCCTGGCGGTTGAGTACCATCATGCGACCGGGGCAATATACTATGTTACCGGGATTCGGCCGCGCTTGCGTCATCGACCCACGGCGATTGCCACCTGATAGAGCTTATACGCCAGCGCCAGGCCGATGCGCGGATCGACTAGGACGACCGGCAACAGCGTCACCCAGGACCGCGTAGCGAAGCTCTGTAGCGCAATCAGTACAAACAGCGGTGAGAAAACGCGGCCGAAGGCAAACACATCGCTCCAAAACAGCTGCCCCAACGTAACAGCGCTCAAAGTGATGAACATGGCGGCGAAAATTAAGGCTCTTGGAAACCCCATCGTCCGCCGGAATGAAAAAAGAAAAGCCAGCATCGCACCGGCAAGCGCGCATTCGTCCAGGATTTCCGCCAACCACTTTACGATGGGGATAAACGGATACGTTACCGGGTGGGTCATGCGATCTACGATCCCTGCAAACGGAATGAGCGTGAACCATCCCTCCGAACCGTACGGCGCCGTGTGGCCCTGCACGAAAATGTACCAGGCGAGCGCCGGAATCGCGCTGGTCGCAAACAGAGCCGCATATTTGAACCGCCGCTCGAGCAGGAGCGCCATGCAGTATGCGGCCGTGAGCAGGAGGCCGGTTTCCCGAGCGAGCGGAGCCAGCAGCAGAACCAGATAGACCGCGCGCCGTCTATGCTCCTGAACGTACAGCGCAAAACCTACGCACAACGCCGTCAGCGCCAGATCCACCGTGAGGCGATCCAACGAAACCAGCATGGCCGGTGAAAGCAGGAAAAGCGCGCCCAGCATAGGATTCCGGCCGAATTTGCCCGCGTAGCGCGCCAGCCAGTAAGCGCCCGCAAAAACAAGCAGCAGGCTGACCACGATCAATGCGGTATCAATGGCATCGTCTTGTCCCGCAGCCAGCAGAAAAGCCAGTCCGGGCACCAGAATGCGCCGGTACCGCAAACGCGGCGCATCAATGTAGCGGTCGAGTCCCCGGTGAAACATCGGATCGTGGGCCACATAGTGGTAGAACTGGCTGTCGTAGCCTCTGCTCGCTGGAAAAACATAAATCTTCTCGGCGACCGCGAGCGGCGGCTGCCTCAGATTCCCGCCCGTGCAAAACCACGCCGTCCAGTTGCCGGCAAACGTGTAGCGAATCACAAGACCCTGCCACCCGAGCGCCAGCGCCACCGCCAACAGGCCGGCCATCGCGGCGGCCTTACGGTTCCGCACGTCTGCCGTCACAGTGTAAACACGAACGGCTCGCCGTGTTTCATTTCCTGGTAGCCTGTCTCCGGCGCAAACAGCTTCAACGACGCTTGGAACTGCCGCGGGTCGACGGCATTGTCGGGGAACATGTCGTAATGGCAGGGGATTGCGGCCTTGGGTTTGATTTTCGCCACCACCTGCGACGCTTCAAAATGCGACAGATTGTTGAAACCGCCATTGATGCAGGTGATCACGATGTCCGGCCGGAATTTCGCCGCGGAAAACAGCAGTTCGCTGAAGTCCGTGTCGCCCGTGACGTATACCTTCGGGCCTCCCGCGAACGTGAAAATGAAGCCCATATGATTCAAGTCGCTGTCATCGGTGGGAAGTGCGAAGGTGCCGCGGATGTGAATGTCGCGCAGCTCCATCTCGCAGGCGGGCCACGCAGGAACAATGCGCCCTCCCTCGATGCCTTCGGCGCGGTAAACGTCACAGGTCGGGTGCGGGCCCACGAAATGCGTCGTGTCCTTGTGGCGCAATCCGCGAATAGTTTCCGGATCCGTGTGGTCCTGGTGATTGTGCGTGCAGGTAAAGATATCGACGTCCAGTTCTTCGGGAGGAATCAGCACCGGTACGCGCCGGCTCAAATCAACGCCCAAATTGGCGTACACGCTGGCGCAACTGTTGGTCAGGTACATGTCCGTGGTCGCGAGTGTTCCCTCCGGCGTCTTGAAGATGTAGCCGTTTTGGCCCAGCCACCAGATAGCTACTGATCCTTTGGGAACGGCAAAGGCGCGAATCTCCGCCATCAGGCTCATGCCGGATATTGTACAGAGCCGCGGGACGCGCGGTTACGCCAACAGCCGGGCCGCCGGTTTGGCGAAGTAAGTGAGGATGAAATCCGCTCCCGCGCGCCGGATCGAGGTCAGGCTTTCCATCATGGCGCGCTCGCAATCGATCCACCCATTGCGCCCTGCCGCCAGGATCATGGAAAACTCACCGCTCACCTGATATGCGCCCAGCGGCAAGTCGAAGCGTTGCCGTGCCTGCCAGATCAGATCCAGGTAGGGCATCGCCGGTTTGACCATGATCATATCCGCGCCTTCCTCTACGTCGAGCTCGATCTCGCGCATGGCCTCGCGGCCGTTGGCAGGGTCCATCTGATAGCTGCGCCGGTCGCCGAACTGCGGCGCTGATTCCGCTGCCTCCCGGAACGGGCCGTAGAACACCGATGCAAACTTGGCCGCGTAAGAAAGGATAGGTGTATTCTGGAACCCGGCTGCATCCAGCGCCTGGCGGATCGCACCCACGCGCCCGTCCATCATGTCCGAGGGCGCCACGATATCCGCTCCCGCCCGGGCGTGGGAAACCGCCGTCGCCGCCAGCCATTTCAACGTCTCATCGTTATCCACGTCGCCGTTCACGATCTTCCCGCAATGTCCGTGGCTGGTATATTCGCAATTGCAAACATCGGTGAGCGCCAGCAAGCCGGGAGTGGTGTGCTTGATGGCTCGTAGCGCGCGCTGTACGATGCCGTCATCCGCATACGCTCCCGAGGCGGTTTCATCCTTGGTCTCGGGCAGCCCGAACAGAATGATGCCGCCGATGCCCAGCGACCCGACCTCCTCGCACTCGCGCACCGTCTCATCTACCGACATCTGATAATTCCCCGGCATGGCGCTGATCTCGCGCCGTACCCCCTCACCAGGGCAGACAAACAGCGGCAAGATGAATTGCGCCGGGTTGAGCCGGGTTTCGCGCACCAGCCGGCGCATCGGCTCCGATCCGCGCAGCCTTCGCATGCGATGGGTAGGGAAGGGCATCAGCTAGGATTTTAACCTGACTCGCGGTCTAACGAACGGGTACGGCGCAAGGCTAACTAAGGATGGACTACGCCAAAATCCCCCTTGACAAGGGCATCGCCATCATTAAAATAAACCCCATATCGGTCTTTATGCAGCCCTGTGAGCACACCCGCACCGTGATCATCGCGAGGCGTGACGGCGTAGATTATGTGGAATGCCTGGATTGCCGCCAAGTCTTCGAAGCCGAGGATCTCGAACCCGTCACCGTTGACAAAGACGACGAAGAAGAATAGCTGATCTCGCGGTCTGGCCGTTGCCGC
>JASHOO010000313.1 GCA_030041035.1 Bryobacteraceae bacterium
GTGGATTGAGCCGTGCCACTCACCGCGCTCCTTGGCCTTCGCAAGACGGTGCCGTCCTGCCTCAATCCGTGCTCGCAATTGCCGGTCGAATTCGGTCTCAGGCGCAAGCCCAAGGCGGTCCTCCAGCTTGCCAAGGCGTCTGATGATTGACTTCATACCAACACCTTCACCGGGGAGC
Organism: Bryobacteraceae bacterium; assembly: GCA_030041035.1. Lineage (GTDB taxonomy): Bacteria > Acidobacteriota > Terriglobia > Bryobacterales > Bryobacteraceae > QHXW01. Next base: position 179 of record JASHOO010000313.1, read on the forward strand.
TCTCAACAAACCGATTGAGAGCCTCATCACTCAGCTCCTCCTGCCCCTCACGGCTGTTTTCGAGCAGCACCACGGGCCGAGTTTTTCCGCAAGGGTGGTCGGATGCGCGGGCTGGTCAAAGGCAAGCGTTGGCTGCTGCTCAGCCGCTGGGTCCATCTGGACAGCCGAAAACGGCAACTGCTCAATGAACTATTCCGGCTCAATCGGAGAATGATGAAAGCGTATCTTCTCAAAGAAAGCCTCGACCGCCTGTGGACGTACCATTACGAAGGCGCAGCGTTACGTTACTTACACCAGTGGATCGACCAGTTGCGTTGGCAACGGCTGGAGACCTTCAAGAAACTGGCTGAGATGTTGCTCAGCCACCTGGAAGGAATACTGAACTACTGCCGCGTGCCGGTGCGATTCGGGGTGGTGGAAGCCGTCAACGGCAACATCAAGTCACTCCTCCGTCGTGGGCGCGGATACCCGCCGAATTGGGCATTGGTTGCGATCGAATACGATGCGCAAGGCTGGCGCGCGCCAGTTAAGTCTAGCAACTGGTCTCCCCTTACCGGGTCTCGATAGCGCACAGATCGACGGCTTCGCGAGGCGCGACGAAAGGCGTGACTGATTCCCGTCAGTGATGGGACTCCGTCGCGATTCCGTCAGACGGAGCCGCTATTGCCAGGCTGCCAATCCGAGGAGATCTTGCCAATTCACAACTACTTACGGCTGCTCCCCGTTGATTTCGAAGTCGGATCTTTTTCTGGCTCGTAGAGTGCGGTGCCAAGGCCGTCCTTGTCTCACGGCGGCGGAAAAGAGTTCCCGCGCCACGAAAACAACGCCCTCATATGAGCCAAACAGCACCGACTTCGGCACAGCCGTCTGTGAGCCCCGAACCGACCGTTGAAAGGAGAATCGTGACCGCGCTCTGGAACCAGGATGAGCGAGACCGAATCATTGCCATAAAGGCTTATGAGCTCTTTTGTTCGCGCGGCTGTGAGCACGGCTCTGATCTGGACGATTGGCTGAGCGCGGAGCGAGAGCTCTCCTCGGCGACGGATGACGTCCTGGTCACGCGGTCCGACGCGGGGTTTGATACTTCAATTGCGGAGCGTGCTCACCAGGAACGTATCTTTTTGAGCATCGCTCCCTCCAGCCTTCTGGTCCTGTGGACTGGGGCCAGAACGAATTCGAGCAAACAGAACACTAATTTCCAGAGCTCGACGCTCAGTCTCGCGTCTCTTCCAGAGCCGGTGGATCCGGCAAGGGCGGAAGTGACTTATCGCGACGGTCGCGTCTGGGTGCACCTGCCCTACATTGGCAATGCATCAGAACAGGAGAGTCCATGAACCAAGATCGTTCGACCCAAGCAGCGAAACGATCGGATTGGAAAACACCGCAGCAGTCTGCGGAGTCTTTTGTGCCGGTCACGTCCGTCCACAGGGTAACAGCGGACGGAGTCCAGATCTTCTACCGCGCAGCCGGAGACCCGAATTCCCCGGTCGTGCTGTTGTTACACGGATTCCCAACATCGTCCTACATGTTCCGCGAACTCATTCCCCGTCTTGCCGACGACTACCGGGTGATCGCGCCGGACCTGCCGGGCTTTGGGTTTACAGAAGTTCCCGCAGAACGACAATATATCTACTCGTTCGACCGCCTGGCCGCCACGATCAACGCATTCGTGCAAGCCCTCAAACTCAAGCGCTTTGCCCTGTATGTTTTCGATTATGGCGCGCCAACGGGATTCCGCCTGGCGATGGCTCATCCGGACCGGATCACGGCGATCGTTTCCCAGAACGGAAATGCCTATGAAGAAGGGCTTGGCGATGCCTGGGCTCCGATCCGCAAATACTGGGCTGAGCCGACACCCGAGAACCGTGAGGTACTGCGCGCAAACATTCTTACCGTCGAGGGAACCCGCTGGCAATACACGCACGGCGTAAGCGATCCCCAGACTGTTCCGCCCGAATCCTACATGCTGGACGCCGCTCTGCTGGAGCGTCCGGGCAACAAAGACATTCAGCTCGATTTGTTTCGCGATTACGCCTCGAACGTAAAGCTCTATCCGGCATTTCACGACTACTTCCGTAAGGCGAAGCCCCCTCTGCTGGCGATTTGGGGTAAGAACGACCCCTTCTTCCTTCCGGCAGGAGCCGAGGCGTTTCGGCGAGACATACCTGATGCTCGTGTCGAGTTCCTGGATACCGGACACTTCGCGCTTGAAACGCACGCCGTCGAAATTGCCGCACGGATGAAGGAGTTCCTGTCGGCCAATGGAGTGTCCCAATGAGCCCTTTTGCCCCGAATGCGACCGTCGTATTTGCGCATGGCGCGTGGGCTGACGGTTCCTGCT
>JASHOO010000314.1 GCA_030041035.1 Bryobacteraceae bacterium
CGACGCGCAGTTGCTCGAGCAGCACCTCGACCTGGCGCGCGAGCTGGGTGCCGAAGTGCATGTGTTGGAGGCGGAGGATTCGGCCCAGGCGATCCTGGATTTCGCCCGCGCACAGGCTGTAACGCAGTTGTTCGTCGGCCATAGCCTAAGCAACCGCTGGCGCGAAGTGCTTTTTGGCAATCCTCTGGACCGCTTGATTCGCGCCGCAGACACCATGGATGTGCGCATCTTTCCCCATCCTTCGATGTCATGACACCCCCACCAGCCCCCAAACGGGGCCGCTTCAAAATCTTCCTGGGCTACGCCGCCGGTGTCGGCAAAACCTACCAGATGCTCGAGGAAGGCCAGATTCTCGCCCGCAAGGGCGTGGATGTGGTGGTCGGCTATTTCGAACCACACGGCCGCAAGGACACCATCTCGAAGACCGAAGGCCTGGAGTTGGTGCCGCGCCGCAAGCTGGAATACCGGGGCACTGTCTTTGAAGAGATGGACACCGACGCCGTCGTCCAACGGCAGCCTGAAGTCTGCCTGGTGGACGAGCTGGCGCACACCAACGTACCGGGTTCGGAGCGCGTCAAGCGCTGGCAGGATGTGCATGTGCTTCTGGACGCCGGAATCAGTGTGCTCACGTCTCTGAACATCCAGCATCTCGAGAGCCTGAACGACCAGATCTGGCAGATGACCGGTGTGCGTGTGCGGGAAACTATTCCCGATTGGGTGGTGGACCAGGCCGACGAGATCGTGGTGGTCGATGTTACGCCGCGCGCGCTTCGTCACCGTCTCGAACGTGGCGTGATTTATTCGCGCGAAAAAGCCGACAAGGCGCTCGAAAACTTCTTCACCGAACAGAACTTGAGCGCCCTGCGGGAAATCGCCATGCGGCACGCGGCTCATGAGATCGAAGAACGCCTGTCCGCGCAAGAGGTGACCGAGGAAGTGGCGCCATCCGATGGCGCGGCGCCCTCGCCGCATACAGCCCCAGCCCCGAAACGTAAAGAGTGCATCGTAATCTGCATCGACGAGCGGCCCTCCACCATTGTTCTGATCCGCCGCGGGCGGCGTGTAGCTGACTACCTCCGCGCCGAGTGTCTGGCCGTTTATGTGAGCCCGGATGCCTTGCTGGACAGACTTGCTCCGGAACGCCGCGAAGCCGTGGAGCGCCATCTGGCGTTCGCTCGCAACCTCCGCATTCGAACGGAGATCGTAGCCAGCGACGATGTGGCTGCCGGCATCGTGCAGTTTGCCCACGAACATGGCGCCACGCAGATCTTCATGAGCCGCAACTCGTCCCGAAGCTGGCGAGAGCGCCTGCAGGGCGGTACCCTACAACGCGTGGTGCGTCTGGCCCGTGATACCGAAATCACCATCGTCGCCGAGCGCCGCCGCGGACGCACCACTGCAGCAAATGGGTGAGTACGCGAGACCAATTGGAACTGTTCTATTGCAGAATTCTTCAAGCGGTCAGTGGCGCGCAGCCTGGGCGGTAAACGCGTCCATCTGGCTGATGACGTTCGCCAGCGTTCCGGCCCCAGCCAGTGGCAGCAACAAAGCGCTGCGCACTATCGGAAGCCGGACGCATCCGTTCCCAATCTGCACGGCTGCCTCCAGCCGGCCGCCCGCGATGCGCTGCATATCAGCCTCAATCTCAGCCGGTTCCTCACTGCGCTCGATCACTGCCAGAAATGCGGGCCCGGTCCAGCGGAACAACTGGTCTTCGGACAATAAAGATGACTTAAGGTGTACGCAGAATTCGCGCAGGATGCGATCTCCGGTGGAATACCCGAATTGCGCATTGATCAGGTGAAGACGGTCCACAACGAACAGCGCCGCATAAGACAACCCACCCCGTCCCCTAGCTGCCGCCATGGCCCGTTCCGCCCCTTCCCGTTCTTCCAAGCCGGTAACCTTGTCGATTTCAGGACTGAGGATTGCATCCTCGCCGCTTTCGGCTTCCATAGCGTCAATCAGCTGCTGCAATCTCAGCAACAGTTGCGACATCTGCTCGCGCTGATGGCGGGTTTGGTCGCGCAGTGTCTGGAGGCATTCTTCGAGGCGAAAGCGAAGCACCCGAACGCTGTCAATTCCGGAAGTTCCTTCTACTTGATCCTCAATTTGATCGAGCCGGATGATGCACTCATCGCTGGCTGAAGAGATCTGGGAAACCATCCGCGCAGCAGCGGACAACAGGGCGTGTAACTGCTTTGTTTTGATATTCGTGGGCGGGGCTGCCGGCAGTGTTAATTCGGACATAGACGAGCGTCCCCGGCCCGCTCTTCTGAGTGGCTAGGACCTTACTAAGAGATCGGAATTTTGCCGGAAAAACCTTAGCCGGTGGGCGCGACGGCCACAACCCGCCGTCCTTCAATGCGGAAATTGCCATCGAGCACAATGCGAATCGCCTCACTATAAATGATGTGTTCCTGCTGGAGTATGCGTGCCGAAAGCGATTCGACCGTGTCCTCATCCAGCACCGGCACTGCCGCCTGGAGGACGATTGGCCCGGCATCCAAGAACTCATCCACCAGATGCACTGTGCATCCCGTGATCTTCACGCCATGCACAAGCGCCTGCTTCTGTGCGTCTAACCCCGGAAAGGCGGGCAGCAGCGAGGGATGAATGTTGAGGATGCGGTGCGGAAAGGCGCGCACGAACGTAGCGCTCAGCAACCGCATGAATCCGGCCAGGCACACCAGATCCACTTGATTGGCTTCCAACTCCTCGATCAGCAGGCGGTCATACGCCTCCCGGTCCATTCCTTTAGACGGGATGGATACCGCGTTAAGCCCCCTCGCTTGCGCTACTTCCAGCCCGCGAGCCTCGGGACGATTACTGATGACGACACGAATCTCCGCCGGGATGCGGCCCGCCACCACTTGATCGGCAATGGCCTCAAAATTCGAACCTCTTCCTGAGAGCAGAAGGCCGAGCCGCTTCACCGGTATTCCACGCGCGGGCCGCCGCGCCGCACCTTTGCGACGCGTCCCACGGTGTAGCACGGCTCCCCCATCTTTTTCAGAATCCGCTCGGCAGCAATCGTATCCTTTTCGCCGATCGCCAGGATCATTCCGATTCCTACGTTCAGTGTCCGCCGCCAGTCGTCCTCGGGCATGTTTCCAATGTCGCGCAACAACCGGAAAATGGGCAGAACCGGCCACGCTGCTACATCGATGACGGCGGCGACGTCGGCGGGGAGCATTCGGGGCACATTGTCGGTGATGCCTCCGCCGGTGATGTGCGCCGCGCCTTTCAACACACCTTCCGTCAACAGTGCCTGGATCGGTTTCAAATAGCTACGGTGAATTTTCAGAAGCTCCTCGGCGATA
>JASHOO010000315.1 GCA_030041035.1 Bryobacteraceae bacterium
TGCCTCGAGAATCTGCGCATATAGGGCCTCGGAGTCCACGTACTTGCTTTGCAGGAAGCAGACGCTTGCGAGGCTGAACATAGAATCGACGGTATCGAGATGCTCTGGTCCCAAGGTTCGCCCGCGGATACCCAGGACCTGACGGTCCAGAGCCTCGGCCTGTGCGTACTTGCCCTGTTCAGTGTAGACGTCCGCCAAATCTCCCATGGCACTCAGTGTCGACGGATGTTCGAGACGCAGAACCCGGCGCCTGATTTCCACGATTTGGTTGTCGAGGGCCTCAGCCTGGGCATACTTGCCCTGCAAATTGTAGGTGACCGCAAGACTCTGCATCGAAGATAATGTGTTGGGATTTTCTGGCCCTAAGATCCGGCGCTGGGCCTCTAGGCATTGGCCGAGTAGCGCTGCAGACTCGGCGTACCTGCCCTGGTAACGGGCGGCGGTTCCGAAGTTGCTGAAGGTCTGGAGGGTCTTTGGATTTTCTGGTCCCAATGTGCGGCGGTACAATTCCAAAGCCCGTTCGAGTTGTTTCCGCGCCTCGGGGTATAATCCGAGGCCTATGTATGTCATCCCCATGGTGTCCCGGATGGCGGCCTCCACCTCCGGCTCATGCTCGAACTTCCCCGCGATTCGCTCAGCGGCCCGATCTAAGGCTGTCCGCACTTTCAGATCCGGATCCGGCTTGGCGTGACTCGCTAGTTGCGTCTTGGCGCTGGCCTGTGCCAGCAAATCATTCCGTAAAAAATCAGTGACGGATTGTGCGATGGATGCTTCGCGGTTGGCGCGGTCCCGTTCAGCCGCGATGCGGCGTAACTCCACGGCTTGCACTGCCGCGAATCCAATCAGAAGGAAGACGAGGCCCGAAGCCACTCCCACAGCAATGCGATGGCGGCGTGCAAATTTCGCCAGTTGATAGGTGGCGCTCGGCGGTCGCGCCGCAAGGGGTTCGTCACTCAAATACCGCTGAATATCCGCCGCCAGATCCGCAGCCGAGGCATACCGCCGCTCCTTATCCTTTTCCAGGGCTTTGCCGACAATCGTTTCGATGTCCCCACGAAAATTGCGGCAGATCGAACTGAGCGATGTGGGCTCGTCCTCGCGAATCGTCCGCACCGCTTCGGGCAACTGCCGGTGGCTCACGTTGTACGGAAGCCGCCCCGAGAGCAATTCATATAGCATCACGCCCAGCGAGTAGACGTCGCTGCGGATATCGAGTTCCAGCGGGTCCGCCATCACCTGCTCCGGACTCATGTAGTTGAGCGTCCCGACGATTTCTCCCGCGCTCGTCTGGCGCGTGACTTCCGCTTCACTTGCGGTCATGCGCGCGACGCCGAAGTCGAGAATCTTCGGCTGCCCGGTGTCATCCACCAGGATGTTGCCCGGTTTCAGATCGCGATGAATGAGCCCACGCTGATGCGCATGCTGCACGGCGTCACAGATGCGGGCCATTAACGCCAATCTTTGCCGCGTGTTGAGCTGATGACTTTCGGCATAAGCCATGAGTGGCTTGCCACGGATCAACTCCATAGCGAAATAGGGCTGTGTGCCGAAACCCGTTTCCGCCATGCCTGCCTCGTGAATTTGCGCGATGCCCGGGTGCTGCAAGCGTCCCAAAGCTTGCGATTCATGTTCAAACCGCCGCAATACTTCGGGCGTGCACAGTCCGGATCTGATCACCTTGAGGGCTACAACGCGGCGTGGCTGCTCCTGTTCGGCTTCATACACGGCGCCCATACCTCCTTCGCCGAGTAGGCGAATGATCCGGTACCGGCCGATTGCTATAGGGGCGGCCCGCTGACCGCTCGTGCTTTCCGACTGGATTGCGTCAGTCTGGTCCAACCCGACGGTGGCCAGCGCTTTGGCCGCCACCTCTACCACCGCCCCTTCCAGCAGGTTGTCGGCACCCTTTGCCTGCTCAATAAGCGACGCTACTTCCTGGTTGAGAGACTCATCTCCGCTGCAGGCTTGCTCTAGAAAAGATCGTCTTTGGCTTTCCGGCAGGTCCAGGGCAAGATGGTAGAGGCGCTCGATTTGCTGCCAACGTTCGGCGTCCACTTGTCGCCCCCGCTGAACACATTCCGAAGCCCGTGCAGACCTCGGCCGTTCCCAGCAGGCTATCACTTTTTATGGTGGGTTTCCAGGATTTGCCAGTGGATGTTGCGCCTGGAACGAAAAAAATGTAGGCCATGTTAAAATCCGGGGAACGGAGGTACGGATTTGAATTCGGCCCCTGTACCGGAAATTACGGGGCTGCTCCACGCCTGGAACGCCGGTGACCGTGAGGCGCTCGAGCGCATTCTGGTCTTGGTCTATCCGGAGTTGCACAGGATCGCGCAACGGTGCCTCCACGACGAGCGTAGTGGCCACACTTTGCAGGCCACAGCGTTGGTAAACGAAGCTTATCTCCGGTTCGTCGGCATCCAAAAAATCGACGTAGAAGATCGTGCGCATTTCTTTGCCATAGCAGCCAGACTGATGCGCCGCATACTGGTGGATTACGCTCGTACCCGAGGCTCGACCAAGCGTGGGGGTGAAGCCCAGCGTGTGGATTTCAATGATGCCCTCATCGTGTCAGCGGAGATGGATCCAGCCCTGGTGCGGATGGATGACGCGTTGCAGCAACTTGCTGCTTTCGATTCCCGCAAGGCACAAATCGTCGAGATGCGATACTTCGGTGGCTTAAATGTTGACGACATTGCCGTTGTGCTGGGAGTTTCAGTGCAGACAGTGCATCGCGATTGGAGCCTCGCAAAATCCTGGCTTGCTCGTGAGATGAGGGCCACTACAGAGCGGTCTAAGGACATCAGGTAGTTTCACTTGGACGTATAGGTGCCTAACCGTTCCTGGGTAGTGGTCAAGTTTGATCTTCAGGACGGGCGGGCGATTCTTGGGTTGAGGTAGTGAATCCGTTTGACTGGGGGTGAAGGGCCGGGCGTGTGGCCGGCCCTTACCGTTTAGCGGCGGCCGCGGGCGAAGCCGCGACCTACGAAGGCACGGCCGGCGTAATGGCCGGGGCCCCAATATGCATGTCCGCCCCAACCCCAATAAGCGTACGGAGCGACGTAGACGGGGGCGGGGTACGGATACGCGGGGTATGCGTTGTAGTAGCCGGGAGCGGGCGCGGGCACCGGGTAAACCGGCGCGGGAGCTACATAGGCAGGCGCGCCGACCACCACTGCCGGGCCGCCTACAGCGACGCCGATTCGCACGCCGGCTTTGGCTTGGGGAGCCGGGATCAGGATCAGCGCGGCGGCTAGCGTGAGTAGCGGGATTCCGATTTTCTTCAACATCTTTTTCATCCTCCAGTCAGTTGGATGGAAGGGTGGGGGAATGGGTTGTTGGGTTTACGAGGATTTACATGAAGAAGGTTTCAGGTGCCAGGAGTGCGTTTACAGAAACTTACTCGAGTGACAGGTGCACTTCTACTTCGGCGTTGGGGGACACGGCATAAACTTCAGTCAAGATGCGCAGGGTGAGTTGGGCGAGGCCGGCGGCGTAATCGTCGGTGGGGAGGTCGTAGGTGCGGGAGAAGGTCTCGATGGGATTGCCGCCGAGGGTGAAGCCGAGCGCCTGCAACCGCGCAAGACCGGCAGGAGAGATCTTGGCGTTATCGGACAGGTATTGGTTGGAGATGGCCTCGCAACGCAGGCGCTGGTTGCCGACATTGCCGGCGAACTGAACGTAGACTTCACCGGACGACACCACGAGAAAGCTGCCGGGGCCTCCTTCACTGGTGAGCGCGAGGATGTTGGAGGCAATCTCCTCTTCGGAATCGGTGAGGTTCAACCCAGCACCTGCCGGCCGAGCTGAGGAGATGGGAGCGTGGAGAGAGCGATGAGCGAGATCATAAGTTGGACAAGAGCCTTGACGGTCATTTCACGAATCCGAGCTGGCGCAGAGTGGCGGCGGGTTCGGGGTCCTCGAACCTGGTGATGGGCGCTTTCTGGCGGCCGTTTTCCAGGGCGGCGATGAAAGGCGGGTCGCCGAAGGGGAAGGTCTTCTTGAGGAGGGCGAGGTCGGTGGAGATGCCAGCTTTGAGGCCGGTGTCGTGGAGGAAGTCAGGCGCGAATTGCGGGTGCACGGTGGGGACGCCGACGATTTTGGTGTCGATCCAATCCAGTTGGGAAAGGCGTTTGGCGACGTCGAAGCAATGCATGCATTCGGGGTCGAAGAAAAAGATGACGACGCGGCCGCGCTGAGTGGAGAAGGATTTGCCATCGACGGTGATGGTGGCGGGCGCCTGAATGCCACGCTGGCGGACGGCGGTGGTGCCGTAGGAAACGAGGGCGAAGACGGTGACGGCGCAGAGCACGATGACGGCGCTGCGCTTGCTTTGGGAAGGCCGGGCCCAGAAGCCGGCGATGACGGCGAGGAACAGCATGACGGCGTCACCGATGAAGAATCCCGGGCCGACGGCGCGCTTGATCCAGGGGAAGCAGTTGCAGTCGGCGCCGCGCAGGGCGGAGTAGTTGATGCCGATGTAAATCATGAACGCGACGAGCAGGGCGGAGCCGAGCCAGGCGCCCCACTTGCGGAAGCGAGGCACAAGGACGAGAACAGCGGCGACGGTTTCGGCAATGCCGAGCACGATAGCGGCGGCGAGGCTGAGGTTCTGGGGGACCTTGGCCTGGGCGAGGCGGGCGGCGGCGGAGATGGGGTCGGTGATCTTCCAGAGACCGGCAACGATGAACAGAAGCGACGTGAAGATGGCGGCGATCCAGTTGAGCGCCGACTTCCAAGCGGGCAAATCCAGCGGAAGGAGAGGTTCTTCCCGCTGTGCCATACTGTCGTTCATGATGTCCATTCTAGCGTTCTCCGGGGGTGAAAAAATTTGCGCGCGATGAGCGCCGCAGTGCTGCTGCTGGCGCTGGTTGTGCCGGGTTTGCAGACGCTGACCGATGAAGTTTTTCAAATCCCGGCGAAGGAATGGCGTTATGTCGCGCTGACCGTGAAGGAGGTGCCGGCGAGGGTGGACTGCAACTTCCACGTAATGTCCGGCGCCGGAGCGGTACGGGTGGCGCTGGTGAACGCGGACGGACTGGACGACTGGAAGCACGGGAATCGCAACGCGGCGGGCGCGCCGGCGCCGCAGGGCAGATTCAGCAGAACGGTGAGCGTGCCGGACGAGTACGCGGTGATTATCGAGAACAGCGGGCGCGGTGATGCGAGCGTGCGGCTGCGGGTCACGCTGGACAGTTCGGGGCGGGGCCAGCCGCAGGCGAGGTATTTATCACCGGAAAGACGACTGGCGGTGATCGCGATCAGCGCAACGGTATTTTTCGCGATCGTGAGCTACTCGGCGAAGAAGCTCCTGGGAGCGATGCGGCAGTAGGAGCCGCTTCTACCGCTTGGGTTCGACCTGCGTGAGGATACGGGCGACGAGGGGTTCGGAGGCGAGGTGGAAGAAACCTTGGGCATCCTGTTGGAGCGTGCGCGAGATTTCTTCGATGCGGGCGAATACGTGGAGGCGCTCATCGAGCGAAAGATGGGGATGGTGGAGTTTTTCGACGAGGCCGTCTAACTCATCGACCTTAACCCGCAGGCTGGCGACGATGGTATCGACGTTGTCGCGCAGGAAGCGCCCGGCTACCGATTCCGCGCGGCGCAACTCAGGCTCGCTCCACTTTGCGTAATCATTGCCCTGAGCACTCATCGGCCGGGTTGAGTGTGAGCAACATCACACTCTCTTACGATTATAGTCAGCGTGTCAATCTGCCAAAGGATAACGGGAAACCTCAGCTGTTCAGAGGCCGGCCGACGAGCGACAGGAACTCGTCACGAGTGGTTTTGCGCGTGCGGAAGGCGCCCAGCATGGCGCTGGTGACGGCGCCGGAGTGCTGCTTTTCGACGCCGCGCATCATCATGCAGAAGTGGCGGGCTTCGCAGATGACGCCGACGCCGACGGGATCGATGATGTTCTGAATGCTTTGGGCGATTTCCTGAGTCATGCGCTCCTGAATTTGCAGGCGGCGGGCGAAGACATCGACGATGCGGGGGATCTTGCTCAGCCCGATGACCTGGCCTTTGGGCAGATAAGCGACGTGGACCTTTCCGAAGAAGGGCAACATATGGTGCTCGCACAGGCTGAAGAATTCGATGTCCTTGACGATGACCATTTCGTCGTACTGGACCGCAAACCGGGCGCCGTTGACGACCTGGCGCACATCGGTGTGATAGCCGCTGGTGAGGAAGCGCAGGGCCTTTTCGACGCGCTCCGGGGTATTGGCGAGGCCGTCGCGGTCAGGATCGTCCACCAACTGATCGATCACGCGCTGAATGAGGGGAGCGAAAGAGCTGTCGGCCGCGCGGAGTGCGGGCATTTTGACTACCTGTTTATGCTTGGCCATGGATTTGCCACACTTCAAAGATGTTGCGAGGGGTCTCGGCGATGCTGACTTTTTCGAGGGAGGGGCCATTGCCCGGGAAGGCCGATTTCCAATGCGTCTCAAGGCGGCGGAAGATCTCGGCGGCCAGATTCTCGGTAGTGGGCACGGAATTGCGGAATTCGGGGATTTCTTCGTTCAGGTTGCGGTGATCAAAGGGGCGCAACACGTGGGCTTCGACCAGGCGATCGAGGAGGGCGGGATCGAGGATGCGGCCGGAGCGCGGATCGAGAGGGCCGCGGGCGCTCACGGCAATTTCGTAATTGTGGCCGTGGCCGTAGGGGTTGTCACACTTGCCGTAGAGCTCGCGATTTTGCTCGTCCGCGAGTGCGGCGGCATGGAGACGGTGTGAAGCGGAGAAGCGGTACTTGCGGGTGATGCGGATCACGCGGCGCCTCCGAAGTAGTCGACGTAGAGGTCCGGAGTTTCGAAAATGCGGACAGCGTGCAGGCGGCTGCCGTCTTTTGAGAGGTGCAGATCCAGGCGCTGCCAGACGTCGATGGCGATGTTCTCGGCGGTGGGCACGATGTGATCGAATGGCGGAACTTCGTGATTGAGGAAGCGATGGTCGTACACCTCGACCACTTCGCGATGGATCACGTCCTTGAGTTTTTTGAGATCCATGACCATGCCGGTGACAGGATCGGGATTGCCTTCGACGGTTACCTCAACCGCGTAGTTGTGCCCGTGGCCATAAGGGTTGGCGGCCGCGCCGAACAACTCCTGGTTCTCGCGGTCGCTCAGCAGGGGGCTGCGACAGACGTGGGAGGCGGAAAATTCGACGCGCTTAGTAATCAGCATCCAATAAGCCCGATGCCTCGGATGGCCGGCGGGATACAATATGATTATAAATTAAGTATGACGCAGACGAGCTTAACGGACCGAATTCTGCAACTGGCGATTGCCGTTCTTCTGGGCGCATTTGCGTGGGTGATTTACCTTTCGATCCATGAGCACGTTGTGCAGGTGGACGACACGGCTCCCGATTTCTCCATTACCGCGGAGAATGGGCGCACGATTACGCGTTCCAATTTCGGGGGGAAGCTGTTGGTGCTGAATTTCTGGGCTTCGTATTGCCAGCCGTGCATCGAGGAATTACCTTCGCTCGATCAATTTCAGAGGGCGCTGGCGGATCAGGGAGTGGTGGTGCTGGGAGTCAGCATCGACAAGGACGCGAAGGCTTACCAGCAGTTTCTGCGCAGGTACGACGTTTCCTTCCTGACTGCGCGCGACCCGGACAACAAGATCAACGCCGAGTACGGCACCTTCAAAATACCGGAAACGTATCTCATCAACCGCGATGGCAAGGTAGTGGGCAAAATCATCAGTTCGACCAACTGGACCGATGAACGGATGGTGAGCTACGTGAAGTCGCTGTTGCAGGGATGAGGCCGGGTAGATCCGACCTCTACATCGACGAAACGACGCGGTGAGCAGAATGCTTCCGGCCAAGGCCAAAGAAAAGCTGGCGCAACTGCTGGGACCGCGCGGGTATCTGGACCGGCCGGAAGACTTAATCCTCTACGAATACGACGGCAGCGTGGATAAGGCGCGGCCGGACATCGTGGTGTTCCCGCGAACCACCGAGGATGTGGTGGCGATTGTCAGGATCGCGCGGGAGTTCGGCGTGCCCATCGTCGGGCGGGGCGCGGGAACGGGGCTGAGCGGTGGATCGATTGCACGCGCGGGGGGCATCACGGTTGCCTTTTCGCGCATGAACCGCATTCTGGAAATCGATTTGGAGAACGAGCGCGCGGTAGTGCAGCCGGGCGTAGTGAATCTGGATGTCACGCTGGCGGTTGATGGAAGCGGATATTTCTATGCGCCGGATCCCTCGAGCCAACGCGCCTGCACTATTGGCGGAAACGTATCGGAGAATGCCGGCGGGCCGCACACGCTGGCCTACGGCGTGACGACGAATCACGTGCTGGGACTCGAGGTGGTGCTGCCGGACGGGACGGTGTATACGACTGGCGGCAAGGAACTCGATCTTCCGGGGTACGATTTGACGGGGCTGCTGACGGGTTCCGAGGGCACGATGGTGCTGGTGACGAAAGTCACCGTGCGGCTGATGCGGAAGCCTGAGCTGGTGAAGACAATTCTTGCGATTTACGATTCCGACGACGACGCGGGGCGCACGGTGGCAGAGATCACGGCGCGGGCGATTACGCCGGTGGCGGTGGAGATGCTGGATGGCGTGATGCTGAAGATGGTGGAACAGGCCACGCATGCCGGCTACCCGCTGGATGCGGCGGCGGTACTGCTGATCGAACTGGAAGGAATTCGCGAAGTGGTGGAGGAGCAGGTGGAGCAGATTCGCGAGGCGGCGCAAAGCTGTGGGGCGAGGGAGGTGCGGCTGGCGAAATCGGCTGAAGAGCGCGAGCTGCTTTGGAAGGGGCGCAAGAACGCGTTCGGGGCAATTGGGCGGGTGAGCCCAACCTATTATGTGCAGGACGGCGTGGTGCCGCGCACCAAGATCGTTCCGACGCTGCGGTTTATCGGCGAAGTGAGCAAGAAGTATGGGCTGATCATCAGCAACATCTTTCATGCGGGCGACGGCAACATGCACCCCATCATTCTGTTTGACACGCGGAAGGCGGGCGATCTCGAGAAGACCATCGCGGCGGGCGAGGAAATTCTCCAATACTGCATTGATGCAGGAGGATCGATCACGGGCGAGCACGGGGTGGGCATGGAAAAGAACGAGATGATGGGCCACCTGTTTTCCGCGGAGACGCTGGACATGATGCGGAGATTCAAAGAGCTGTTTGATCCCGACAACCGGATGAATCCGGGCAAGGTGCTGCCCACCGGGAAAGGCTGCCTGGAGATTCGGCAGCCGGCGTTGGGGCCGGGAGCGGCAACCTATTGACCGCAGAGTCGCCGAGAACCCCGAGAACCCCTTCAAATTAAGCAACTTTAGTTAAGCTGACCCGTGCGCGCGGCTCCTGTATGATGGATAGAGGAAGTGCACCTCCTGCATGGCAATCAAACCAGAACCTGATTTAGGGATCAATAGCTGGCTCGAAGACGAGCTTTATCAACAGTACCTGCACGACCGTGGAGCGGTCGACGAGAGCTGGAAGCATGTTTTTGAAGAAGGCGGAAACGGGCTTCCGGCGCCGGCGAAGCCAGAGGAGCAGGCAGTGCGGAAGGTGGAGGAGGCGGGGCCAACGGTTTCGGGCGATGAACTGGCGCCACTACGCGGGGCAGCCGCGCGCATTGCGGAAAACATGGGCGCCAGTCTTGCGGTGCCGGTGGCGACCTCGCAGCGCACCATTCCGGTCAAGGTAATCGACGAGAACCGGCGCATCATCAATCACCATCGGACGCTGCTGGGGAAGAGCAAGGTTTCCTACACGCATATCATCGGCTGGGCGATTGTGCGCGCTCTCGAATATTTCCCAGGGCTGAATCACGCGTACGCGGAGCAGAATGGCGAGCCGTTTCGCGTGGTGCGCAAGACCATCAACCTCGGCATCGCGGTAGATGTAGCGGCGAAGAGTGGCGCGCGGAATCTGCTGGTGCCGAATCTGAAAAACGCCGGTGGAATCGATTTTCAGCAGTACGTGACGGCGTTTGACGATCTGGTGAGCCGGGCCCGCAGCGGAAAACTCACCAGCGAAGATTTTCAAGCAACGACGATTTCCATCACCAATCCGGGCACGGTGGGAACGATGCAATCGACGCCGCGGCTGATGGTGGGGCAGGGCGCGATCATCGCGGTGGGCACGATCGATTATCCGGCCGAGTACCAGGGTACTGCGCCGGAGATGCGCGCCGCGCTGGGAATCAGCAAGGTGATGACGCTGACCTGCACGTACGATCACCGCATCATTCAGGGCGCGGAGTCAGGCATGTTTTTGGGGAAACTCCAGGCGCTGGTGAACGGGGAAGACGGGTTCTACGAAGAAATTTTCGAGCACTTGAAGCTGCCTTACAACCCGGTGCGGTGGGAGCCGGACCGGCAGGTGAGCCTTCCCGGTGCAACGGGGCACACGGCGGAGGTGGCGAAGGAAGCGGCGGTACTTCAGTTGATTAATGCGTATCGCGTGCGCGGGCATCTGATCGCGGATCTCGATCCGCTCGGCGGTGAACCCAGTTACCATGCGGAACTGGATCCGCTGCGTTATGGGCTGACGATTTGGGATCTGGATCGCGAGTTTCTTACCGGCTCGCTGGGTGAGGCGATCGGAGAAGGGGCGCCGAAGTCGGTCGCCACGCTGCGCGAGATTCTGGAAACGCTGCGCCAGACTTACTGCGGCAAGATCGGGTGCGAGTACATGAACATCCAGCATCCGGAGCAGAAGCGCTGGCTGCAGCAGCGCATGGAGCCGGAGGCAAACAACTGGCCGCTGGATCGTGCAGTCCGGCTGCGGATTCTGGATGACGTGATCGGGGCCGAACAGTTCGAGCACTTTCTACATTCGCGGTTCGTGGGACAGAAGCGGTTCTCGTTGCAGGGTGCGGAGACGGCGATCGCGATCCTGCACGAACTGCTGGACCGGGCGGCCGACCGCAACGTGCATGAGATCGTGATGGGGATGGCGCACCGGGGGCGGCTCACGGTGCTTGCCAATATCGTGGGCAAACCACTGGCGCAGATCTTCTCGGAGTTCGAAGGCAACATGGACCCTTCGAGCACGCAGGGATCGGGCGACGTGAAGTACCATCTGGGTGCGCGCGGGGTGCGGCGGTCGGAATCGGGCAAGGAGATTGTGGTTTCGGTGGCGCCCAATCCGAGCCATCTGGAAGCGGTTGATCCGGTGGTGGAGGGCATTGTGCGGCCGAAGCAGGACCGGCTGGGCGATATCGAGCGGGAGCGCGTGATTCCACTGCTGATTCACGGCGATGCGGCGTTTGCCGGGCAGGGAGTGGTGGCGGAGACGCTGAATCTTTCGCAACTGGACGGCTATTCGACGGGCGGCACGATTCACCTGATCATCAACAACCAGATCGGTTTCACGACGCTGCCGGACGAGGCGCGCTCAACGCCTTATTCAACCGATGTGGCGCGCATGGTGCAGGCGCCGATTTTTCACGTGAACGGTGACGATCCGGAAGCCGCCATCCGCGTGGCGCAGATCGCGTTCGATTACCGGCAGGAGTTCAAGAAGGATGTCGTGATCGACATGTTCTGCTACCGCCGCTGGGGCCACAACGAGGCTGACGACCCGAGTTACACGCAGCCACTGCTGTACAAGAAGATCAAGGACCATCCCTCGGTGGCGGTGCTCTACGGAGAGCGGCTGGCGCGCGAAGAAGTGGTGAGTCCGGCTGAGGTTCAGGCGATCTACAAACGCAAAACGGCGCAGCTTGCCCAAGCCTTCGACGCCGCGCAGGAGCGTGCGGAGCAGTACGAACGGCAGGAACTGAGTGAGGTGCCCGAAGCCGAAATGATCACGATGCCGCACGCCACGGCGGTGAGTGAAGCTTTGTTGGAACGGGTAGTGGTTGGTATCACGTCCTTCGCGGAAAATTTCCACCTGCATCCCAAGCTGCACGGCTTTGTGGAAAAACGTCGAGAGGCGTGGGAGAAAGGCGGGCCGATCGACTGGGCCTATGGGGAAGCGCTGGCGTTCGGGACGCTGGTGCTGGAAGGAACGCCGGTACGGTTGAGCGGGCAGGATTCTGGCCGCGGCACATTCAGCCAGCGTCATTTGGTTTTTTATGACGCCGAGACCGGGCACAAGTACTGCCCATTGCAGCACGTGGCGGACGGCCAGGGGCATTTCGATGTGTTCGACAGCTCGCTCAGCGAGTTTGCGGTGCTGGGATTCGAGTTCGGCTACAGCGTGGCCGATCCGCTGACGCTGGTGATGTGGGAGGCGCAGTTCGGCGATTTCGCCAACGGCGCGCAAGTGATGATCGACCAGTTCATCATGGCGGCGGAGTCCAAGTGGGGCCAGCCGAGCGGCCTAGTGATGCTGCTGCCGCACGGCTACGAAGGCCAGGGGCCGGAGCATTCGAGCGCGCGCATCGAGCGGTTTCTGGTTCTTTCGGCGGAGCAGAATGTTCAGGTAACGAACTGCTCGACGCCCGCGCAATACTTTCACCTGTTGCGGCGCCAGATGCGCGGCGGAGCCGACCGGCGTGGCATGCGCAAACCGCTGGTCATTTTCACGCCCAAGCGCATGTTGCGCTACCCGCGCGCGGCCTCCACGTTTGCCGAGCTGATGACCGGCGGCTTCCGCGAGATTCTGGATGACCCGTCGGCGGATACGGGGCGGGTTTCGCGGCTGGTGTTCTGCACGGGCCAGATCTATTACGATCTGATGGCAGCGCGCGAGGGGGAGAAGGCAAATCACGCGGCCATCGTGCGGATTGAGCAGTTGTATCCATTTGCGGCGGAACAGGTGAAGGATGTGCTGCTGCGATACCCGATCACTTGCGAAGTGGTGTGGGCGCAGGAAGAGCCGCGCAACATGGGGCCGTGGCGATTCATTTCCGAGCAGATGAAGCCGCTGCTGGCTTCGACGCAGCGCGAACTGCGCTACGCAGGGCGTCCGGAAAGCGCCAGCCCGGCGACGGGTTCGTTGAAACGCCACCAGGAAGAGCAGTCGGACATTGTTCGCGAGGCCCTGACACCGGGAGGGACGCCGGGCGCAAGCAAAGTGCGGATGATGGTGCGGCGCAAGACATCGGTCCAGCGAAGCTGAGATCGACTGAAAGCAAAGGGCTTCCTGCCCCCGGTCTTTCAAACCGACTAGCACCTAACCGGTAAACCTTTCTACAGTCTAAAGATCAGCCGGATGGAACAGAGCGATGCCGAGGCGGTCGCACAGATCCGCGCCGGGAACGCCGATGCGTATCGTGTGCTGGTGGAGCGCCACAGCCGCAGTGTTTTCCGTCTGGCGTTTCGTATGACGGGTAACCAGCAGGACGCCGAAGATCTGGTGCAGGAAACCTTCCTGCGGGCATTCCGCCAGCTCCGGAAATACGACGGCCGCGCGGGGTTCGGCACATGGCTGTACCGTATTGCCGCTAACTGCTCGCTGGATCTGATCCGGGCCCGGAAGCGGCGCCAGGAACAACAGACGGCGGTGGACGAGGAAGGACAGGAAATGGCGGCCGCCGCATCCGGGGATCCGACACCAGACCGAATTGCGTTCAGCGGCGAGTTGCAGCAGTTGCTGGAGCCGGCGCTGAACCGGTTGAGCCCCACCGAGCGGACGGCGTTTGTGTTGCGACATTACGAAGGCATGTGCATTGAGGAGATCGGGAAGGCGCTGGGTGTGCAGGCGGGCGCAGCCAAGCACAGCGTGTTTCGCGCCGTGCAGAAGCTGCGGCGGGCGCTCGAGCCGGCGGTGAGTACGGGAAGGCCATGAAGCATCTGCACGAGGAAGAGCTGGTTCTGCATTATTACGGGGAAGGCGCGGAGTGGGCCGGTGAGCATTTGCAAATTTGCCAAGCGTGCCGCGCGTCGTTCGAGTCTTTAGAGCGCGTGTTGCGGGCCATGGACCGGCTGGAAGCGCCCGAGCCGGCGCACGGGTATGAGGGCCGGGTGTGGAACCGGCTTGCGCCGGGGTTGACGAAATCGCGAGCACGATGGTGGAGCGAACTCGGCGCATGGCTCACGCCACGGCGCCTGGCAACGGTTGCGGCCATGGCGGCCTTGCTGGTGGCGGCATTTCTGGCGGGAAGAGTTTCACAGCAGCGGCAGCAGACGGCTGGGCTCTCGGGCCCGGTGCGCGAGCGCATCATGCTGGTGGCCGTGGGCGAGCATCTGGAGCGCTCGCAGATGATCCTGGTCGAGCTGGTGAACAATTCGGCTACCGGACCGGTGGACATCTCGGAAGAGAAGCAGCGTGCACGGGATCTGGTGGACGAGAACCGGCTTTACCGGCAGGCCGCGCTCAAGAACGGCGACCGGGGCGTTTCCAGTGTTCTGGATGAACTGGAGCGCACACTATTGGAGGTGGCGCACAGTCCGTCAAAGCTCGACTCGGCGGAGTTTGCGCGAATTCGCGAGCGCATCGAGGCGGATGGCATTTTGTTCAAGATTCGTGTGGTGGGCAGCAACTTGAGAGAGAGGGAGCGAACTCCGCTAGCGACCGGGAGCGGCGAGGCGCTTTGAGGGAGGGAACATGAGGACGTTCGCGACGGTGGTATTGCTGGCGGCCGGAGTCGGCATCATGATTACGGCGCAGGGATTGCAGACGACGCAAAACAGCAGCGAGCAGAAGGAGGCGGTGCGGCGCGCGCTCGAGCGGGATGAAGACGCGGACGAGCAACAGGCGGCAGCCGACGAACGGCAAGCCGAGCTTGACCAGGCCCAGGCCGAACGCGATGCAGCCCAAGCCGATCGGGATGAAGCCCAGGCTGAGCGTGACGAACTGCAGGCCGGACGAGATGAAGAGCAGGCCGATCGAGATTCTGAACAAGCGGATCGCGAGCAGCAGCAGGCTGAGCAGGATCAAGCGCAAGCTGGGCGAGATCAGGACCAGGCGGACCTTGACCAGGAACAGGCCGACCGGGACCAGGTGCAGGCGGAATTCGATCAGGAGGGAGCGGAACAAGAGCAACAAGCGAACGCGCCGGCTCCGCGCGCGGTTGTTCCGCGGCCGCCGGCGCACGATCAACGGGAGAAGTAGTCATGCACATGGTTTTGAGAGTTGGATTGCATATATCGATTGCGCTGGGCGCAGCGTGGATGGTGCTGGGGCAAGACGAGTTGCCGCCACCACCGCCACCGTCTCCGCCGGGAGCACCGCAGGTCGCACCGGCTCCGCCTGCCCCGCCCGCGCTGCCGGATGTGCCGGAGATCTCGATCCCCCCGATTCCGCCGTTGCCTCCGATCATGGAAGAGACTCTGAAGGGGCTACCCGGGACGCTGGCGAAGGCCGAGGCCGCGCAGAAGCTGGCAGCAGAGACTCTGAAAATCTGGCCATTGAATCAGTTGGATGTTTTGGCGAACGCGGAAACCCTCGGCGAGCAAGCCATGGCCTTGGCGATGCAGGCGCAAGGGCTGGCACATAGCAGCGACCAAGAGGATCGCTACTATGAGCGCGGCCAGAGCGACCTCGACGCGAGCCGTTGGGAAAAAGCTTTAGACGATTTTGGCGAAGTGGTTTCGCGCGGTGGTGCCCACGCTGATGGAGCACTTTACTGGAAGGCCTACGCCTTAAACAAGCTCGGGCGGCGTGATGAGGCGCTGGCCGCCATCGCCGACCTCCGCAAGAATTACGCCAGCAGCCGGTGGCTGGATGACGCACGCGCGCTCGAGATCGAAATCAGGCAGGAGGCGGGCAAGCCGGTTGCCCCGGAGTCGGCCGACGATGAGGAAATGAAGCTGATGGCCCTGAACGGGCTGATGAATTCAGATCCGGATCGTGCGCTGCCGCTGCTCGAAAAGCTGCTGCACAGCTCACAGTCGCCCAAGATTAAAGAGCGCGCCATGTTTGTATTGACACAGAACGATTCGCCCAAGGCGCGCGAGGTTGTGGTGCAGATGGCCAAGGGCGCTTCCAACCCGGATCTGCAAATGAAGGCCGTGCATTACCTCGGGGTCATGGGTGACAAGCAGGACTTGGGCGACGTGTATACCGCTACCAATGATGTCGAGGTGAAGCACGCCGTGCTGCATGCACTCATGGTGGGCGGGGCGAAGGAACAATTGTTTGCCGCGGCCAAAAGTGAAAAGAATCCGGATCTTCGACGCGAGGCGATCCACTGGCTGGGAACCATGGGGGCGGATCAGGAGCTGTGGCAACTCTACCAGAATGAGCCGGTTACCGAGGTTAAGGAGCAGATTGTCCATGCGCTGTTCGTAGGCGGGAGAACGGACCGGCTGCTGGACGTCGCCAAAACCGCCAAGGAAGCGAAACTGAGGGAGGAGGCGATTCACTGGCTGGGTGCCTTGGGTTCACACCAAGCAGGTGATGCACTGGCGGCGATGTACCCAAGTGAGTCCGATCAGGAGGTGAAGGGCCAGATCATCCATGCGCTGTTCATCCAGAACAACGGCAAAGCGCTGGTGGAGATTGCGCGAAAGGAAACCAATACCGAGCTGAAGAAGCAGATCGTGCACTGGCTGTCGGTCATGCATTCGAAAGAGGGCACGGATTACCTGATGGAGTTGTTGAATAAATGAAGGCTGTCTTGCTTACCCTGGCGGCGGTGAGCCTGCTGCCGGCGCAAGAGCCGCGGCTTACGAACGCTAAGATCGAAACGCGCACGGTCACATCGGGTCTCGATCGCGAGTTTCACGCGATCCTGACCTCCGAGAATGGCGCGGCATGGGTCGGTTACGCGGTGCGCGCAGTTCCGGGCGACCATCAGATGTGCTGTTACAGCTCGTTTGAGGATGCAGCGGGCAATCGCTGCTGCCGGGGTTGCGCGCTGGAAGCTTCCAGGGGCGGTGTTACGGTGGCGAATGCGCCCAGGCCGATCTCACTCGAATCCGCGGGGTATATTTTCGTACTGTTTCGCATCGAGCAACACGCTGTCGATCGCATCCGAACCTTCTCGGCCGACTGCGAGCTGGATGGCGGCGGACTTCCGGTTTACTGGTTCACCGGAGTGCCGGCTGCAGAGAGCGTCGCCCTCCTCGCCGGCTTCGTTCCGCAAATAGCAGCGGAGCATCGCCAAAGCGCCCCGGCCATGGCGGCCATCGCGCTCCACGCCGATCCGGCGGCAGACCAGGCGCTCGAAAGGTTGGTTGCGCCGGGAGAGCCCGATTCGATCCGTGAAAAAGCGACGTTCTGGCTGGGTAGCGCGCGAGGCCGCCGAGGCTTCGAAGTGCTTCGGCGCATTGTGACGGAAGATGCGAGTGATCGCGTCCGGGAGAAGGCCGTTTTCGGATTAAGCGTCAGCCAAGAGCCGGAGGCTGTCGCGGTCATGGTCGGGGTAGCGAAGAACGACCGCAGCAGCCACGTTCGGGGCCAGGCGCTGTTCTGGCTGGCGCACAAGGCCGGCGAGATGGCTGCGGCTGCTATTACTGAGGCCGTTGAGAACGATCCGGATACGGAAGTCAAGAAGCGCGCGGTATTCGCGTTGCAGCAACTTCCTCCGGATGAAGGCGTTCCGCTGCTGATTCAGGTGGCGCGGACGAACAAGAATCCGGCGGTGCGTAAACAGGCGATGTTTTGGCTGGGCCAGTCCAACGACCCCCGGGCTGTCCGCTTTTTTGAGGAAGTCTTGCTAAAGTGAGGGCCGGTCGGGCGTCTCAATTTCAGGGCACATTTCTTGGGAACCTTTGCCCTCTGATGTGCGTAAATCCCATGTAACCGGAGGTACTGAATGCAACCGCTGCTGCATCTGGAAGGCGTGACGAAGGTATTCACAACCGACGAGGTTGAGACGCACGCACTCGCCGGGATTCATCTGGAGATCAACAAGGGTGATTATATTTCCATTTCCGGACCCTCGGGCTGCGGAAAATCGACGCTGCTGGCCATTTTAGGCTTGCTCGATACGCCCTCAGACGGCAAGTATATTTTGAATGACACGCCGGTGGAAACGCTCAAAATGCGCGACCGTGCGCGCATCCGAAATCGGGAAATCGGCTTCATTTTTCAGGCATTCAATTTAATTGGCGATCTCACGGTGTATGAAAACGTGGAGCTGCCGTTGACGTATCGCAACATGCCGGCGCGCGAGCGGAAGGGCCTGGTGATGGAGGCGCTGGAGCGGGTGGGCATGTCACACCGCATGAAGCACTACCCTTCGCAGCTCTCGGGCGGACAACAACAGCGTGTGGCCGTGGCGCGGGCGCTGGTGGGAAAGCCCTCGATTCTGCTGGCTGACGAGCCTACCGGCAACCTCGACTCGGCCAATGGCGAGGCGGTGATGGAGTTGTTGCGCGATCTGCATCGCTCGGGTGCGACCATCTGCATGGTGACGCACGATCCGCGCTATGCCCGCACGGCCGATCGAGTGATCCAGTTATTCGACGGGCGCGTGGTGGAAGAAGGGCAGAACGCGGCGGCCGCTGTAAACTGATTTATCTCCAATAACCGATTTAAATACAGGAATTTCCGCAAATTCGGCCGTCGGGACATTTCCTGATTGCGCCTTTGACTTGGGCCCTTTATTCTCATATCTAAGGGAAACATCCCAATAACCCGCTTCGTTAATAGGAGGGTCCCATGGAGCGCTACGTGTCCTTAACCTCGGATTTGCTGGAAAGGCTGGGCTACTTGATCTGCCGGCTGATGCACAACGAGATCACGCGCCCGGTGCAGAGCCAGTACGTTTGCCTGAAGTGCATGCGCAAGCATTACGTGAATTTCTAGTTCAGACGGCGGGGCGCTTGCGGGCGCGAGACCACCAGACCACTAGCCCCACCACGATGGCGCCGACGGTAAGCCACAGCAGGACACTGTTTACCTGGTCGCTCATACGCGACCATTGCTCTCCCAGGAAGTAACCCAGGGAAACGAAGCTGATCACCCACAACAGGCCGCCACTATAAGCGAACAGAGCGAAGACATGCGGTTCCAGCTCGGAACTTCCTGCGACGATAGCCGTAAAATGACGAACCCCAGGCATGAAATATCCGAAGAACAGCGCCCAGCGGCCCAGGCGCTCGAACCAGTTGTGCACGCGGTCCAGGCGCTCCTTAGTGAGGTGCAGGTAAGAACCGTACTTGTGAATGAGGTATAAGCCACCGGTGCGGCCGATGGTGTAGCTGAGGGTGATGCCGCAGACGCTGCCGGCATATGTGGTGAGAATGGTCGGCAGGAAATGAAACTCACCGCGATAGACTAGGTATCCGGAAAACGTGAGCAGCGTTTCGTCCGGAACCGGAAGCCCGACGATTCCCAGAACTAATAAGCAGAAGACGGCGAGATGGCCGTAGTGCGAGATCAGATGAGCGACAATGTCCATGGGCGTTCGCGAGGAGACATGAGCGGGTGGTGTGCGGCCGCGTTGAGGCGCATTATGACAGCCGGACCGGTTTGGGACCCTTCGTTAGGACACGCCCGATGCGGTAGCCGGCGGGCAAATTCCGCTCGAGTTGCGCGGCGTCCTCCTCCGGAAGCGCGATCAATAGCCCCCCCGAGGTTTGCGGATCGTAGAGCAGTTTTTCCAGTTCCGGGGCCAGATCGCGCGTGAGCTCGACAGCGCATGACGCGAACTCGCGGTTGTTTTTCAGGCCTCCCGGCAAAGCGCCTTTGCGCGCGTAGTCGAGCGCACCGGGGAGGAAGCGGACAGCGCTGGTTTCTATTTCGAGTGTTACGCCGCTCGCTAGCGCCATTTCGCGTGCGTGGCCGATCAACCCAAAGCCGGTGACATCCGTGCAACCGTGAACGTCGAACCCCAACATGGCTTCACAGGCCCGGCGGTTCAATGCCAGCATCGATTCGATGGCGGCCTGCACGTCGGACTCGGCTGCGATCTCCCGCTTCAGCGCGGTGGTGATGACACCGGTGCCGATGCGTTTGGTGAATACCAGGACGTCGCCGGCGCGTGCTCCCGAATTGGTTTTAACGCGCTCAGGGTGCACCGTACCCGTCACGGCATAGCCGAATTTCACTTCGTCATCGGCCACGCTGTGACCACCCAGAATCACGCAGCCAGACTCATGGATTTTGTCAGCGCCGCCCTTGAGAATCTGCTCCAATGTATCCAAATCCCCGTTGGCCGGGTACGCTAGTAGAGACAGGGCGGAGAGCGGCTTGCCGCCCATGGCGTAAACATCGCTCAGCGCATTGGCCGCGGCGACGGCGCCGTAAGTGTATGGATCGTCGACAATAGGGGTGAAAAAATCAACGGTCTGCACGAGGGCGAGCTCCGGCGTCAGCTTGTACACACCGGCGTCGTCGGCAGTGTCAAACCCCACCAGCACGTTCTCGTTAGTGACGCGCGGGATCGCGGCCAATACCCGGTCCAATAACTTTGGACTCAGCTTGGACGCTCAACCCGCGGCTTTCACGTGTGCGGTCAGCTTGTGCTGCGTAATCATACTGTCCTCACTATAATAGGGCACTGGAGGTGGTGATGCCCCAGGTGTCTACCAAGACGTCCGCCGTTCTCGCGTCCTTGCTGCTGTTGCTGCTGGCGGTCTCTCTGATTTCACGTGAACCGCAAGCCGATCCTCGCTTGAAGAATGCGTACCGCCGGCCGGAAATGAACGGCTGGACCTACGTACATTTGGAAGGCACGCCCGCGGAACTCGGTTTTCAGCACGGGTATCTGCTGGCACCGGAATTGGGCGACGCCTTTAAGGTGACGCAGCTCGAGCTGACACACGACAACGGCAAGAGCTGGGAATTCTTCCGCACCGCGGCCAAGGAAATGTTGTGGCCGCACATTGAGCAGGAATACCGGGACGAAATGCAGGGCATCGCGGAGGGCGCCGGCGCTCGCGGCGTCAAAGTCGATCTATGGGACATCGTGGCCATGAATGCCTCCATGGAGTGGAGCTATTACGTTAACCAGTATGACAAGGAGCGCGGCATTCACTCGCCGCCTTCGGTGACTGCGCCGTCTCACTGCAGCGCGTTCGTCGCCACCGGTAGCTACACCAAAGACGGGCGCATTGTGATGGCGCACAACAACTGGACCCAATACCTCGACGGCGAGCGCTGGACCGTCATGTTCGACATTGTTCCGGCGCAGGGCCATCGCTTCATCATGGACGGCTATCCAGGTTTGATTCACAGCGGCGACGATTTCGGCATCAACAGCGCCGGGATGATGGTAACCGAGACCACCATCTCCAATTTTCACGGCTGGGACGCGAACGGCATTCCCGAGTGCGTGCGCGCGCGCAAGGCGCTGCAATATTCCTCTTCGATTGACGATTTCGTGCGCATCATGAAGGAAGGCAACAACGGCGGCTATGCCAATAACTGGCTGGTGGCCGATCGCAAAACCAACGAGATTGCCGACCTGGAGCTGGGCTTGAAAAATGTAAATGTTGAGCGCACCAAGGACGGTTACTTCGCCGGCTCCAATTTCCCCATAAACGACAAGATGATTCACGAGGAGACCGATTTCCCCGTGGGCAATTTATCCAACAGCGCCAACGCGCGCCACGTGCGCTGGGATCAGTTGATGAAGGAAAACAAGGGCAAGATCGACGTGGCGGCGGCGGAAAAATTCCTGGCCGACCACTATGACACCTACGAGCGCAAAGAGCAGGCCGACGAGCGCACCTTGTGCGGGCACATCGACCTTTCTCCACGCGGCGACCTGCCCTGGATGCCGGCTTACGGCATGGCCGGCGCGGTGATCAACAAGGTCTCGGATTCTGCCATGGCCGAGAAGCTGACGCTGGCCGCGGATGCCGGCCATGCGTGCGGCTTGAATTTCAAAGCCGCCGAGCACCTGAAGAAGCATCCCGAGTTCGCCTGGCAGAAATCCTTGCTGCGCGATATGGACGCGCATCGCTGGGCCACGTTCAGCGCCGGAATGTGAGCTGCGGAAGATTACCGATTCTCCAGCTGCCAAACCACTTTGCCTTGGACAATGGTCGCGGCCGGCCCGCCGCGGAACTGCCAGCCATCGAAGGGCGTGTTCTTACTCTTCGAAAAACTGCGGTTGACGTCATAGGTCCAGGAGCGTTCGATGTCGAAAAGCGTTACGTCGCCCACAGCGCCGGCAGCGAGCGTTCCACGGTCCAGATGCAGGATCCGCGCCGGGCCGGTGGTGAACAGTTCGACCACGCGCACCAGGCTGATCTTTCCCGTGTGGTAGAGCTTTTCCAGCGTTAAGCCCAGTGCGGTCTCGAGTCCAATGATGCCGAACGGGCACTTCTCAAATTCCTGCATCTTTTCGCTGCCGGGGTGGGGCGCGTGATCGGTGGCGATAGCGTCCACGGTTCCGGAGACAATGCCCTCCAGCACTGCCGCCACATCGCAAGCCGATCGCAGCGGCGGCTTCATCTTGTAGCTGCTGTCGTAGCTGGTGATAGCGGCATCGCTCAGCGCGAAGTGGTGGGGCGTGGCCTCGCATGTGACCGAAAGCCCGCGTTTCTTGGCGAATTGCACCATGTGGAGGGAGTGGCGCGACGAGATGTGCGCTACGTGAAAACGCACGCCGGTGTTCTCGGCCAGCAGAATATCGCGCGCCACCATGACATCCTCGGAACTCGCGGGAATGCCGCGCAATCCGAGCCTGGTGGATGGCACGCCCTCGTGCATCTCGCCGCCCGCGCTCAGGTTCAAGTCTTCGCAATGGTCGATTACAGGCAGGTCGAACGACTTGGCCAGTTGCATAGCGCGGCGCATGACGCGCGCGTTCATCACCGGCCGGCCGTCATCCGAAAGGGCGACGATACCCGCGTTTTTCATCGAGCCGAATGCCGCCAGTTCTTCCCCCGCGCTGTTTTTGGTAATCGCGCCGATTGGAAACACGTTCACCACGGCTTGTTGACGGGCCCGCTCGATGATGTAACTCGTCACCGTGGCGTTATCGTTCACCGGGAGCGTATTGGGCATGCAACAGATGGAGGTGAAGCCGCCCGCCGCCGCCGCACGCGCCCCCGTTTCGATGGTCTCGGAGTGTTCGATGCCCGGCTCACGCAGGTGGACGTGCATGTCGATGAATCCGGGAGCGACTACCAGCCCGCTCGCGTCCAATATCTCGCCGCCTTTGCCGTCCAGTTGCCGCTCGATTGCTGCCACGCGTCCGTCTTCAATCAGTACGTCAGCCGGACCGTCGAATCCCGTAGCCGGATCGACGACGCGTCCGTTCTTAATGAGCAGCGAAGCCATTGGCGTGTTCTCCCACGATGCGCTCGAGCACCGCCATGCGCACGGCGACACCGTTCTCCACCTGGTTCAGAATTACCGAGCGCTGAAAATCGGCGACCTCCGAAGAAAGCTCGCGGCCGCGATTAATGGGGCCGGGATGCATGACGATGGCGTCCGGCTTGGCCAGCGCCATATGCTCCAGGCGCAATCCGTAGAATTGGAAATACTCTCCCGCGGAAAGCGGCGGATCGTGCATGCGCTCCAGTTGCACGCGCAGCATCATGATGACATCAGCCTCGCGGATGGCTTCCCGGATGTCGGTGGCGAGAGTCACGCCTGGTGCGATTTGCGTCAGCTCCGGCGGCAGCAAAGTGGCCGGCCCGCACAGCACAATGTCCACGCCGAATTTGGAGAGCAGGTGCACGTTCGATCGCGCCACACGGCTGTGCGCGATATCTCCGATGATGGCCACACGCAGGCCTTCGAGAGCCGGCCGGTGGTCGAGAATCGTCAGCGCGTCGAGTAGCGCCTGAGTCGGATGCTCATGTGTTCCATCGCCGGCGTTGACGATGGGGATGGCAAGGTGCCGGGCCAGGAAATGCGGGGCGCCGGATGCGGAATGACGCATCACGATCGCATCGGGGCGCATGGCGGCCAGGGTGTTCAACGTGTCCACCAGAGATTCGCCCTTGGAGACGCTCGAGCCCGACGCCGTGATCGACACCGCGTCCGCCCCCAGCCGCTTGGCGGCGATTTCGAAACTCGTACGGGTGCGCGTCGAAGCTTCAAAGAACAGGTTGACGATCATCTTGCCGCGCAGCGTGTCGAGCTTCTTGAAAGCCTGGCTTTGCAGCGGCTGAAAATATCTCGCCCGATGCAGAATGGCTTCCACCTCGGCGCGCGTGAGTTCTTCGATTCCGAGCAGTCCAGCCATTCGGATGAATCCTAAGCGGTGTCTGCCGCCACTTTTTCCACTAGCAACACCTTTTCCATCTGGTCGATTTCTTGAAACTTCACCTCGATAATTTCGTTGTCCGTGGTTTGCACCGTGCGGCCCACGAATTTGGCTTCAATCGGCAGTTCCCGGTGGCCGCGGTCGATGAGCACCAGAAGTTGCACACGCGCGGGCCTTCCATGATCAAATAAAGCGTCGAGCGCGGCGCGGATCGTCCGGCCGGTGTAGAGAACGTCATCCATGAGGATGATGTCCTTACCGTGCACCGAAAAGGGAATCTCGGTAGCGTTCACCACGGGCTTGATATCTACCGTGGTCAGGTCGTCCCGGTAAAGGTTGATATCGAGGATGCCGACCGGAATCGAGCGTTTCTCGAGCGCTTCGATCTTGCGCGCCAGACGCTGCGCCAGCGGAACCCCGCGCCGGCGAATGCCTACGAACGCCAACCGGTCGAGATCCGCATTCTTTTCGAGAATCTCATGCGCCAGCCGGACGAGCGTGCGGTCCACTTCCGACGCACTCATCAACTGAGCCTTTTCCCGCGTCGCAATCATAGGGTGGTTTATCGGCTTAAGGTTAGCACAAGGCGGGCGGCGCGACGGCGCGAAATTTGCCGATCTGCATCGCTTATAATTTGACTATGGCCACTGTGGTCGGCGTGATGGATGCCGCCGCTCTCCAAGCGAAGCAGGATAAGCTTTTTTCCCTCCTGCGCGACATGGGGAGCGTCATCGTGGCGTACTCGGGCGGGACGGATTCGGCATACTTGGCTTGGGCTGCGCACTGCATCCTGGGTGCCAATGCCATCGCCATCACCGCGGACTCGGCGTCGATTCCCGAATCCCACAAGCACGATGCCGAACAATTCGTGCGTCAGTTTGGAATTCCGCATGAGTATATTGAAACGCACGAGTTCGAAAATCCCGATTACCTCAAGAACGACCAGAATCGCTGCTTCCATTGCAAAGATGAACTTTTTACCTGCCTGGAAGAGGTGGGCCGCGCCCGGGGCATTGCGCACATCATCTACGGCGTGAACCAGGATGACTTGGGCGATTACCGGCCCGGCCAGAAGGCCGCCAAGATGCACCAGGTGAATGCGCCGCTGGTGGAAGCCGGGCTCCTGAAGGCCGAGATCCGCGAGCTTTCGCGCATGGCGGGTCTGCCCACGTGGGACCGCCCAGCCTCAGCCTGCCTCAGCTCTCGGATTCCATACGGGACGCCGGTAACGATCCAGAACATAAAGACTGTCGAGCAGGGTGAAGAGGAGATCAAGGCCCTGGGATTTCGCCAGTTTCGCGTGCGGTTCCACGATGAGCTGGTGCGCGTCGAGATCGCCAAAGACGAGCTCGCGCGCGCTCTTACACCCGAAATGGCTGCGGCGTTCACCGCAATCTTCAAGAAGCTAGGCTTCAAGTACGTGACGCTCGACCTCGAGGGCTACCGGCAGGGATCGCTCAACGAAGTCCTCCGGCTGAGCTGATCCCGGCTCTAGCCTTCTTTCCAGAACAACTCGGCGTCGGAGCGCCGCACGTAATCGGCATCGATCTCGGCCGGATCCGTCGCCAGGCCCGCGGACCAGCGCTCGTACGCGATGCGGCCCACGGCGGTCGCAAGTGCACGCGGTACGGTGGTGATGCGCGATACCTCGAAGCGCGTGCCCAGGAGAGCCGTCCGGAACGGCTCGAAATCGCTTGAAAGAAACTCGATCTCGCCCGCGGGCAGCGTTTCCAGCCACGCTGGAAACCGCGTGACGACGGGCTCGCGCAGTACCTCGCCTGCCGCTCCATACACCGCACCATAAACTTCGCCCCGGCGAGCATCCAGGACCGTGGCCCGTTGCGCGGTTGAGCCGAAGCGCGCCATAGCTTCCAGATTTGAAAGCGCCACCACTTTGGTTTTGGTCGCCTCCGCCAGACCCTTTACACACGCCAGCCCCACGCGCACGCCCGTGAAGGAGCCCGGTCCGGACGCCGCTGCGAAGCAAGCCATCTCATCCACACGCCTACTGTGGCGATCCAGCAAGCGCCCGATTTGCTCAAACAGAACGTGGCCGAAGCCATCCGGCGAGCGCAGCAGCAACTCCTCCACCGCTTCGCTTCCTTTGAGGAGGGCAATGCTTCCGAATTCGTGCGTGGTATCGAGCGCCAGGATGAGTGGCGTCACCGGGTGAGCTCGTAGGTGCGATCCGCAGAGTAGACCTTGCCGTTAGCATTCATCCCGAACAAACGCACGTGGAAGACCGCCGGGAAACGGCGTGACATGTTGGCCGGGATCTGCAAAAAGCCTTTCTCGCCCGTCCCGATCACCCGGTAGCCCTGCGACTCGTCCGCAATGTCCGCCGTCCACAGATACAGCATGGAACGCGTGGCATGGGTCTCGCGAGTCATCTTGACGGAATAAGGGGGCGGAATTTGCAGGGAAATCGTGTCGCCGGGGGGCTCGGCGATCTTGAACGGCACCTTCTCGGCGTTGACTTCGATTTCCTGTTGTAGAATACGCCTGGATTCGAATTTGTACGACTTCAGCATGCCTGCTTTGTGGCTTTCGCGCGAGATATGCAGCACCCAGTCGTGCGTGCGGTCTGGCGGCTCTCCGGTAAAGTGCTCTCCCTTCGCGTCTTTCAGCTTGACGATTTCGCCGTTGGCCGGGTTCATCCAGACGGTATCGTAGCTGTGGTGCTCGACCGTCACCTCGATCGGTCCGGGCTTATCGACATAGATGATGTATTCAACATCCTCCAGCGCCAGCCCGCGGCCGCCGTCCACGTAGAAATACGGTTCGAGCTCCCAGTGGCGGTCGCTCGCAAAGAAATCGAAGAAGATCTTCATTTCCGCGGCTCCCTCGTCGTCCACGCCTGCCGCCGTCACGTATTGCCCGTTCATAGCCGCGTTCCACAAACGGTTCCGGAATCCGGCTCCCTTGGCGCTCGGCTTGCCCGCGAAGGCCATATTGACGAAAGGGACGGGATAGAGCTGGTGTTCGATCGCGCCCACGGCATCGTCTGCGGACTCCTCGGTGACGAAATCCATCCAGCCATCGTCCAGAAGCGGAGCGGAAGTCACGCGTGCGCCGGTCGAGCGGGGATGCTGATAAGGATCTTCCTGCTTCAGCAACGTGCCGATCTGGCGCATGAGGTCGCGGCCGTCGTCGTAGTCCTCGAAATTCTCCACGCCGCCCCAGGTGATGTTCAGCCCGGCATAGCGCGCTATGAGGTAGCGCGTGAAGCGCTGGCGCTGGTCCCAGTTGGGGAAAACCTTGCGCAGGCAATTGTTGCCGCCCGCGAGAACCAGGTCAATCGTCAAGCCCTTCTGGTTGATGTAGAGCAGCCGATCGTCGAGGCGCCGGAAGTAAGCAATATCAGGCGCGTCCGGTGTGGGAAAAGCTTTGGTCAGATCATCTGCTTCCCCCGTAGCGCTCACGCGAATATGCGTGAACTTCTGCGCAGCGCGCGCGTCCACGAATTGACGGAACGCAGCGTCATCCATGAACGCACCTCGCATCAAAGTGTCGCCCATCCAGAGATGTGGCGTGTTGCCGTCCCCGCCGGTGTAGGCGAAGTGGTGCATGTTGGCGGCGCGGATGAATCCCGGGGCGTCCGACTCCGTCGCCGTGAACTGCCCAGTCTTCCCGTTGTACGTGTCCAGATTGCTCGTAATGCGGAAAACCCAGTCGCCGGGCTCGGTCGGCGCGAAGCGGATCACCATGCGCCGCTCGCCGTCCCAAAACGCCGGAAGCAGGAAGGTATGCTGGTGCGGGGAGCGGAATTCGGCTTGGATCTCGACGCTCTGGTAGGGACTGGCGTGTGCGCCGAAATCGGCGTCACTCAGATCGAACACCAGTTCGCAAGGGGAAAATGCTGGCGTGGGAGCGCAGATGGTTTGCGCGTGCGCCGACATCGCCACCAGAAATAAGCAGGCCGCAAAGAAACGCGAGGGGCCACGAATTTCGGAGGGTGCGCGGGAGCCCATGCCAATAGTGTAAACTCAACGCTTTCGAGTCATGACGCGAAAGAAGATCGGGGTAGTGCTGTTTCAGCTCGGTGGGCCGGATTCGCTCGAGGCAGTCGAGCCCTTCCTCTACAACCTATTCTCGGATCCGGATATCATCGACTTCCCGTTCGCACGCATCGCGCGCCAGCCTCTGGCCAGGCTGATCTCGGCCGCGCGGGCGAAGCACGTGGCCCACCACTACGCGGAGATCGGCGGAAAATCGCCGATCCTCGAATTTACGCGCCGCCAGGCGAGCGCGCTCGAAGCCGAACTGTGCCGCGAATTCGACGCCCGCGTGGTAGTGGCCATGCGTTACTGGCGGCCGTTTACAGAGGAAGCCGTCGCCGAGCTGGCTGCCTACGCGCCGGAAGAGCTGGTGCTGCTGCCCTTGTATCCACAGTATTCCAAAACCACCACCGGCAGTAGCCTCAACGAGTGGAACCGCCGTTTCCATACCAACGGGTGGAATCCGCGCACGCACGTGGTGCGGGAGTTCTACGAGGAACCGGCCTATCTGGACGCGGTGGTGAAGGCGGTCGATCAATCCATCCGCGATCTCGATGATATCTCCGACCTAGATGTGGTTTTCAGCGCGCATAGTGTGCCCGTTGCCGTGATCGAGCAGGGCGATCCCTACCAGCGGCACATCGTGCGCACGGTCGACTTGGTTTGGGAGCGTGGCGGATGGCCGGCGCGCCGCCACATTTGCTATCAGAGCAAGGTTGGGGCGTCCAAGTGGCTTCGTCCATCGATGCATGAAACCATCCAGCGCCTGGCTGAGGCGGGCGCGCGGCGTGTTCTCGTGGTACCCATTTCGTTTGTCTCCGATCACGTGGAAACACTGCACGAAATCGATATCGAACACCGCCGCCAGGCACGCCACCTCGGGATTCCGGATTTCCGTATGGTGCCCGGACTTAATGATTCGCCCTCCTTTATTGCGGCGCTCGCCGGGTTGGTGCGGGCCCACGTACGAGCGCCCCAGCGGATGTCGGCGCTGGCGGGGGGGTAACTCGCGGGCTTTTCAGAACGCTCGAAATAGGCCCTGCACCAGGCGGGCTCGGGTGAACGGTACGCAAGTATAATCGAATGGTGAAGCGACACTGGAGTTTTTGGGCCGCAATTCTATTGCTTGGCGCCGGAGCAGCCTGCAAGCGTGGAAGCACGTGCAGCGAAGAGGCCGCGCGCCAGAGCGTGATTGATTATCTTTCCAAACGCGCGAACTTAAATGTAGCGGCTATGAACGTCACGGTAGTGTCGCTCGCCTGCCGCGAGAACGATGCCGACGCCACGGTCGCCTTCACGGCCAAGGGCGCCAATTCCGGGCAGCCCATGACGCGGCGCTACACGCTCGAGCGCCAGGGCGGTCAATGGGTGGTGAAACAGAGCGCGGACGTGGGCGGCAGCCCGCATGGGGCTGCCGGCGGTGGTATGCAGCCAGGTACCGCATTACCTCCCGGACATCCCGCGGTCGGAGGCGGCGCTCCAAAACCATGAAGCGTGTCGCCATTCTGGGAGGCGGTCCGGCGGGCGCGTTCGCGGCTGAGCAGCTCAGCTCCGCCGGCCTGGAAACGGTCGTTTTCGATGACAAGCTCGCTTGGGAGAAACCCTGCGGCGGCGGCCTCACGTTTAAGGCGTATCATCAATATCCCTTCCTGATCGAAAACAGCACGCCCAAGAAAGTGATCGGCGAAACCGTGCTGGCGGCTCCGAAAGCCGGCGACGTCACATTGCGCCTGCGCAATCCCATCCTGATCTACTCGCGCTTCGATCTGAATCGCATGCTCCTCGAGCGCGCTGAGCGAGCTGGTGCGCGTATTGAGCAGGCCCGTGTCACCGAAATGACCCGCTCAGGAGCCGGCTGGCAGATCAGAACCAAGTCCGGTTCGCTCGACGCGGACTACTGCATCGTGGCCACCGGCGCCCGAAACTCCCTGCGCAATGCCGGCACCGTGCTCACGCAATCCGACGCCATGTCGGCGCTCGGCTACTTTGTGCCCGGGGACCGCGAGCAGATCGATATTCAGTTCCTCCCCGGGCTTGAGGGTTACATCTGGGTGTTCCCGCGATGCGGCCATCTTTCGGTCGGCATCTGCGGCAAAGGCGAGCGGGCACAGTCGCTGCGCCAGCGCCTGGAAGCCTATATGGTGGAAAAGGGCATCTCCTGGAAGGGCGCGGCCTTCTTCAGCCACCTGCTGCCTTCGCTCGAGACCGCGTCCTGGAAGCGAAATCGCGTCGCCGGAGACGGCTGGATGGCTGTGGGCGACGCCGCCGGACTCGTCGATCCCATTACCGGCGAAGGCATCTACTACGCCATGCGCTCCGCGGATCTGGCCGCCAAAGCGCTGCTTTCCGAAATCAGCGAGCTTGCCGGCCAGGCCTACCACCGCATGCTCCGCCGCGATTTTGCCGCCGACCTAGAATTCGGCTCCCGCTTGGCCAAACGCGTGTTTTTCGGCCGCCTTTTTTTCGGCAGCGTACCCGCGCGCATGGTGCAGTTCACGCGCCGCAGCCCCCGGTTCGCCGGCGTCATGCAGGATCTGTTTGCGGGTTCGCAATCCTACCTCGGCCTGAAACGCCGTCTGCTCGACAATCTCAACGGCAGCCTGCTCGAAGTCGCCATGAACGTGAGCCTTCACCGCCTGGTCCCGGGCCGGGTCCGCGCATGACGCGCGCCAATTCCGAACGGCTCTTCGTCAGGGCTCAAAAACACATCCCCGGCGGCGTCAATTCACCGGTGCGGGCGTTTCGCAGCGTCGGCGGTTCCCCGCTTTTTATCGCGCGCGGAAAAGGCTCCCGCATTTACGACGCCGACGGCAACGAATATATCGATTATGTGGGCTCCTGGGGGCCGCTGCTCTTAGGCCACGCGCATCCTGACATCGTGGCCGCCGTCAGCGAAGCCCTCGCTTCGGGCACCAGTTTTGGCGCGCCCACCGAGCGCGAAATCGAGCTCGCCGAGCTGATCTCCGAAATCATCCCCTCCATCGACGTGGTACGACTGGTGAATTCCGGCACCGAAGCCACCATGTCCGCCATCCGCGTGGCGCGCGGAGTCACCGGCCGTGACTGCATCGTCAAGTTCGAAGGCTGCTATCACGGGCACGTGGATTCGCTCCTGGTGAAGGCGGGCTCGGGCGTTGCCACGCTCGGCTTGCCCGATTCCCCAGGCGTCCCGAAGAGTTTCAGCGACACCACCATCGCTCTGCCCTTCAATTCCTTCGAGGCCATCGAGGAAGCTTTTCGCGCCCATGGCGACCGCATCGCCGCAACCATCGTCGAACCGGTCGTCGGCAACATGGGCTGCGTTCCGCCCGCGCCGGGCTTTCTCGAAAAACTTCGCGACATTACCACACGCCATGGGGCCCTGCTGATTCTCGATGAAGTGATGACCGGTTTCCGCGTGGCCCTGGGAGGCGCGCAGCAGCTTTACGGCATTCGCCCTGACCTCACCACTCTCGGCAAAGTCATCGGCGGCGGTCTGCCCATAGGCGCTTACGGCGGCCGCGCCGATCTCATGAGCTGCGTTGCGCCCGCTGGTCCCATCTACCAGGCCGGCACTCTTTCCGGAAATCCGCTGGCCGTCGCCGCTGGCCTCGCCATGTTGCGGTATCTGAAATCGCATCCCGAAACCTACACGCAGCTCGATGCCCGAACCGCCGCCATCTGCGCCGCCGCGCCGCGCGGCACTACGGTGAACCGGGTTGGCTCCATGTTCACCGTATTTTTTACCCCCGGGCCGGTCACCGATTACGCGTCCGCCAAGAAATCAGACACCACCCGGTTTGCCTCATTCCACCGCCAGATGCTGGAGCAGGGCGTCTACCTGCCGCCTTCGCAATTCGAAGCAGCCTTCGTGTCCGCCGCCCATAGCGACCACGATATCCAGGCCACCATCCAGCGTTTTCGCGAGTTTACGGGTAGTTAACCAAGGCAAACTGGCCCCGCTCCTGCGCATCGGGAAACAATAAATTGATGCGCTTCCTGAAGCAGCGGCCCTCCCTCACAGTGTTCGTTTTCCTGCAAGTTCTCGACATCCTCACCACGCTGATCGGGATGCGCCTCGGCGCCGGTGAAGCCAGCGCATTCGTCGGAAGTCTTATGCACCTCGGCGTTGTGCCGGGCCTGATGATCTCGAAGATTCTGGCCGTCATCCTGGTCTTGATCGCATTGCGCCGCAAGAGGCCGCAGATCGTCGTCATGGCCAACATCTGGTTTGCCGGACTGGTCACCTGGAATCTGGTGTTGATCTTCTCCCAGGGCTGGAAACACGTCCGCGTGTAACTCTAAGGCGTATCCACCTTCACCACTTCATAGGTGATGTGCTTGCCCTGTGGCACCATCACCTGGTGTGCGGTCTTGGCTGGGATGTGCACAATGTCACCCGGGCTCAGGCGCTTCGTTTCGCCGCCCTGGATCGACGCGCCGCGCACTTCGTGCGGCGAGACGTTCTGCGGATCCACCACCGTCCCTCCCACCACCAGCGTTCCCTCGCCGCTCTGCACAATGAAGACATCGGCCTGCGTTTCGTGCCACTCCGCCTGCCCGCTCGCCTCCCTGTGGACCAGCATCAGGTTGTGATTGCCCCAGGAGGCCAGCACTTCGGTTGCGATCTTGCTCTCGTTCATCTTGGGCGCCAGCTTCTTGGCGGCCTCTTTCAGTTCGGCGCTGGTCCATTGGCCGAATCCTTCAGGATCTCCCGCCATCATCCAGGCTGCCGATGCCATAAACAGTACGATAATTTTCATCTTGCCCTCTTGATTTCCAACTCACCTACGCCGGCTGCGCCCCGCCCTCGCCAGCCACGACTTTCAGGTTTGGAATGCGCGCTGCCGCCGGCGGTAGCGGCGGAAAATCCGTGAACGGCTCGGACTGGTACCAGTACGCCACCGAAAAGAAGTTATCCGCACGGTCGTTGGCGTGTCCGTGCTCCATGGTGTGCTTGAGATAGCGTGTGAACGTCACCGGATTATCGGCATGCCAGCGATACAGGCAGTACCGCCCGCCCGCGCGTTCGGCATCGACGATGAGCGGCGCGCCGTTATAAAGATGCGCGAACGGAATCGCGCCGTCGCGCCCGCCGAAATCCCAGGCGCCGTTGAAATAGTCTTCGGTACCCGTGCCGTTGATCACTGGTGTGGTTTCGTCGTCCACGAAAATCATATCGTCGCCTTCGCCCATCCAATGATCCGTGTTTTGCAGAACGCCCAGCGTCACCCCCATCAGGTGGCCCCGTCCGCGGGTCTCGACGTACACGTAATTGTGCCGCCCGTCCAGGTTCTTATCGGATTCGGTGTGCGCTACGTTGGGCGTCGTCTGTCGGTACTGTGCGTGGAAATACATCGCGTCGGCGGGCAGCGCTGGCACAAGCTGATAGTCGATATTCGAATAAAAATCGCCCACCTTCCTGGTTCCCTCGTTAGTTGCCGTCAACCGCGCCGACTTCCGGAACGGCATGGCGAAGTAGCAGTTCAGCGCTTTGACCGACGAGCAGTTCAGAAATGCCGATTGATACACCGTGTACTGCCCCAGATTCAGTCCGAAAAAATCTCCCACCGGCACTTCGATGCTCGGCTTGTCGTTGCCCTCCCAGTACGCGCGGATCACGACCTCCTTCAGATGATTCGGGCTCTCGGCCGCTATCGTGAACCAGATATGGGAAATTATCCCCGGCCCCGCAGAGTTGAAGATCTCCTTCGTCGCGCCGGCCTCGATCGGCCACGCGTCTGCATTGCCGCCCGTACGGTCATAGCTCGATTGTTTCCGCGACTTGTAGTTCTGCTCGCGCGCGTAATGCGGCAGAGTCCGCGCGTCCCCGCTGCCTTGTGGTTGCTGTGCGGCTGCCCGCGACCCCGCCGCTGCGGTCAGTCCCGTAAATCCCCCGATGCGGCGCAAAAAGTTGCGGCGTGCATCTGCCAGCGGCATACTTCCTCCCTTTCACGAACTAAACATCATATCCGAGAGCAGGGAAGCCGGCAGCGGAATCAGCTGCTGGGCGGCGGGTTGATCGCAATATAGGCAGGCAGGCTGGTCTCGCCGTTGATGGAGACGGTCACAGGAATCTGCGGGCCCGTGGGAACGCTCGGATCCAGCGCGAATTGCACCTGATAGGTGGGCGTCGTGCCTACCTCCGAAACCACTGCGGCTATCCGGGTTACGCCGCCGACCGTCACCTGTACCGTCGTGGGATTGATCGTAGTTCCCGCCGCGGCCAGGCCCGTTACCAGCAGCGTCAGGCTGTTGCCCGGCTGCGGCGCATTGGCCGCGGCCACGGGTGCACCGGAGGCGCCCTCTACACCCGTGATGACGGGCGGAACCGAGACTAGCGTCACCACTATCGGGTACGCATTGCTGCTTCCGTTACTGAACTTTAAAACCGCCTGTCCCGGGTTGAGCGAGGAAGGAACCACAAAAGTGACCTGAGTTGCCGTGACATTCAGGATGTTGGCTGCCTCGCCGCCGATCGTGAGAGTGGCTTGGGATCCCGCCAGATTTACGCCGCTCAAGTTCGCTTTCGCACCGGGAAATACTCCGCTTGCCGGCCAGACCGCGTTCACCAGCGCCGGATCCACTACCGGCATCGTCGCATTGGCAGCGCCAATCTGCAGAGCGGCCGCTTGCGAAGCAATCTGGAACCCGGATATTACGGTAGCGCTCAGCGTGCCCTGCGGCGCGTTCGGCGAGACTTCTACATCGACCAGCGCGTGCGTGGGGCTCAGCACCCACAGCCCGCGGATCAGTACGTCGCTCGACGCGTAGCCCACCGTCGCCAGGCCGGTGACAAAATTCGTGTTGACGCCCTCAATTTCGATCTCCGCCTCTGCTCCCGCCGGCAGCGTGCTGGGTGAAAACGTGACCTGCGGAGTCGGTGAAGACGGGTAGCTGAAGGTCGGAGGTGTCGGATTGGTGAAGGTCGAATCCTGCCCGTCACTGTTGTACACGATGATCGCCGCCGTCTGGTTACTCGCGCCTGGTGGCGGTACCGCCGTTAAGTGGGAGTCGTCCACCATGGTCGTGGCGGCCGGCAGACCGTCAAAATAAACCTCGCTTGCCAGATTGAAATTGGAGCCCGTCACCACCAGATTTCCGTTGCCGTCGGTATTGAGGTTTGCAATCGACGGCGGATTGCTGGACACCAGGTTCAGTCCCCGCGGCAGCACATACGCGCTGTTGTCCACCGTAAAGATGAAATGCTGCGGTCCCGGCGTGGCGATCTCCGAGAAGTTGGGATACATCGCCAGATAGGTGGGAGTCGTGCCGTACCCCTGGTATCCGTTCTCTGCCGGTATCGACGTGAACCCCAGCGACGCCACATTGAGGCCTGCCGCAGCCTGCCCGTTGGCTCCCAGACCAATCCCCGCCGCCGTGAGGGACGCCGAGCCCGTCATGAGATTCGCATAGGCCGGATGCGCGCCATTGGGATTCGGGTAGCTGTAGGTCGAGACATCGTATATCGGCATGGAATGCCGCGGGCTCACCGCGAAGTTGATCCCGCTGGTCATGGCCCCCGCCGTTACCGTCACCGGCGTCGCGCTCGTGATCTCGATCGTATTCGGGTAAAACACGCCGTTGAACGCCCCGAAAGGATTGACCGGATTCCCGTCCGGATCCACCGGCGGGATGATGTTCGCGTCCGGAGGCAGTGGACTGACGTATACGAAATACTCACCGGGAGGAATGCCGTCGATCTCATAGGTGCCGTCCGGATTGGTCAGCGCGCTGATCGACGGGGCATTGGGCTGCAATACCCCAACGTACGCCATGTGCACTCCGTTGCCTCCCGCGGTCACCGTGCCCGTGATCTTGCCCGTGTTGGCTCCAAAATTGGCTGTCGGATAGAGCAGAGACAGCCCCACAATGTCGTCGCTGTCCAACGGCTCCAACGTGGAGGTGGCATTGGTGGTCAACACCGACATCACGCTGGACGTGTAGGTGTGTTGCAGGCCCAGTGCATGCCCGATCTCGTGCACCATGACCCGGAAGAAGGGACTGAAATAGCTTGGTCCGGGAAGCGTGGTCAGATCGGAATGCATGTGAATAATCGACTGCGTGATCGGGAAAAACGATCCGCTCGGCTCGGTGACCATCGTGGTC
This sequence comes from Bryobacteraceae bacterium, assembly GCA_030041035.1. Lineage (GTDB taxonomy): Bacteria > Acidobacteriota > Terriglobia > Bryobacterales > Bryobacteraceae > QHXW01. The sequence goes on from JASHOO010000315.1 coordinate 36,068, forward strand.
GACGCCACTGGAACCGTATAGGCCAGCAACCCCGGGGGAACCTCGTCGTCAAATACCACTTCCGCGCTGGGCGTCGATTCCGGCGTCCCGTCTACGAACAGCCCGCCAAAGGCCACGTGAATAGCCGAAGTCGCAACCGTGTTCCACGCCAGCGCCGCCCGCTCGATCTGCGTCAATATCGACGGCAGCCCATCGATCGACGCCAGTTTGGTTGGCCCGGTTGTCGACACAAACACGGTTACGGTATTGTTCGGCAGCGCCGTCAGATCAAATCTCTCAAAAACGGGGTTGTAGGGCGCTGTCTTGCTGGTGTAGTGGACGAAGTGGTAGTAAGCGCTGGCGGAAGAAAGACAAAGCACCCCGCCCAAGACCACCGCCGCCGCTCTTCGGTATCCTCGCATGGCTAGCGCACCACTCCCTTGCCCAAAGTCGCCGAAAGCTTGGAGCTCAGTTCCGAAAATGGGATCTCGAGGCCGGTGTCTTTCACCGGTCGCCACGTTCCGTGCTCCACCATGGTTTCGCCTGCCGGGGCGCGTGTCGCCATCAGCTTGTTCGCGCTGTCCTTGGATAGCTCAAACACCCCCTGGCCCCATCCGGTCAGGTAGGTCGCGCCGCTCTTCGACGTCCACAGAAACAGCACGTACTCTTTCCCCACGGTCAACTCGGGTGCTCCGGGAACGCTTTGCCGGTACCCGCGCACGCTCCCGCCGGGAACCAGCACCTCGGCCGCGGCCCCGCCTTTCCACTGTTCCTCCACCTGCAGCTTCCAGTGGGTGAAAAGCTCGACGCCCCGAAAATTGGCAGACGATCCCACAACCTTGGCGCGCACAATCGCCGTAGATTTCTGGATCAGGTCATCGAGCGAAAGTTGCTCCAGGGTGGCTGCCGCGAGCGTCCCGGGCCCGAAGGCCAGCAGGAGGACGAGAAGCGGATAGCGCCGCATGACCGACCCTGGAGCATCCCGTTTGCCAGTCATATCTATATGATAACAGAAGCTTTATGCTATCAAACTTCAGCCTGGCTGTGTTCCACCGACACGCCCGCGCGTCAACTTGTCTCAGCCCCTACTGCAGCCAGTCTATTTCGAGGTAGCGCGCACCACCAGAAGGGGGA
>JASHOO010000028.1 GCA_030041035.1 Bryobacteraceae bacterium
GTGCTGTCTAAGGTCGATCCGGCTTACACGAAAGATGCGAAAGACGCAAAGATCTCCGGCACCGTCCTATTGCGGCTGGAAGTGCATCCCGACGGCCGGGCGCACAACATTAGGGTGGAGCGGTCGCTCGATCCGGGTCTCGATCACAACGCTGTCGATGCGGTTTCGCAGTGGAGATTTCAGCCAGGCCAAAAAGATGGAAAGCCGGTCGCAGTAGCGGCCAAAATCGAGGTCAACTACCGGCTGAAGTAGGCCGTCATTGTTCGGCAGGGCCTGGCGGCAGAATCTCCGGCTGCTTAGCGCCGGCCATTTCCCGCCGGGAGGCCGCAAAACGCCCACCCAAAACGGCGCCATAGAGCAGATGCCCGACCAGCATGGCGCGATCGGGACTATACAGGGGGACCAACGGGTTGACGTGCTTCCACAGCCAATCGAACGACAGGAAAAACCAGGCCGTACCGTAGATCAGGCCGAGCACGGCCGCGCGCGTCAGGCTGCCGTGATCGCGCACCAGCAGGCCGAATAGCCCACCCAGCAGGCCGTAGATCACGACAAAGAGGGCCACGCCGGTGCTCGTCCGCGAGTTGAATTCCTGCCGGTAAGCGGAATCGCCGTAAAAAGTGGATGCCAACAGGTTGGGGACGGTCCAGACCGAGCGGCGATGCCAGGCCGAATCGACCGCGAGATATCCCAACAAAACCAGGGCGCCGATCACGCCCGCTTGAATTCCCGCGAGCGCCAGGACGCGATTCGATCCGGCTCCGTTCCCTGAGGGCATGAAAACAGCCTATACTGACGGAAAGGTAAAAGGCAAAAGCAGTTGCTCCACTCGCCGAGCGGCCGGCGTTTGGTACGTGGGCCGGTTCGCGCGGATCAAGTCAGTTCGTCCGAAAAGCTTACGTATGGCACGACGCGTAGTGGTCACGGGTATCGGAGCCGTTAGCCCCAACGGAGTAGGCCGGGAAAAATTCTGGCAGGCTACGCGAGACGGCGTCAGCGGTGTGCGGCGCATCAGCCGGTTTGATCCCTCCAGGCATGCTGTACAAGTCGCCGGCGAGGTGGTGGACTTCGATGAGTTCCGCTACGTCGAGCCCAAAGACCGGCCGCATGTTTCGCGCGCCGTGCCCATGGCCGTGGCTGCGGTTGCAGAGGCACTGCGCGACGCAGGCATCGATCCAGGAGCCATGACTCGCGACAAACTGCGCGGCATAGGCGTGATTGTCGGCTCCGGCGGGGGCAGCCAGGCATTCACCGAAGAGCAATATCGTCTGTATTATACCGGCCATCAGAAGCAGTGCAGCGTCTACACGATTCCCACAGGCACGATCGGCACGCTGGCGAGCGAAGTATCGATGCGGTTCGGGTTCCGCGGCATGAGCCATATCGTTTCGACCGGGTGCACGTCGTCGACCGACGCGATCGGTTACGCTTATCGCAACATTCAGGCGGGTGTCATTTCGACCATGATTTCAGGTGGTGTAGACGCGCCCATTGCACCGCTTATCCTGCGTGGTTTCATATTGATGCGCATCCTGACGACCAGTTGGAACGCCGAGCCGGAGCGCGCCTCACGGCCGTTTTCCCGCGATCGCGATGGTTTCGTTTTGGGGGAAGGCGCGTGGTTCTTCGTGCTGGAGGATCGCGAGAGGGCATTGGCGCGGGGGGCGCACATTTACGGTGAAATCGTAGGTTACGCTTCCACTTGCGAGGCTTTTCACCGGGTTCGGCTGGAGGAATGCGGCGAGGAGCCGGCGCGCACGATTCATATGGCTCTCCAAGAGGCCGGCGTGCCGCCCAACGCCGTGCAGTACATTAATTACCACGGCACAGCCACGGAGTTGAATGACCGCATTGAAACCCGGGCCATTAAGCTTGCCTTCGACGGCCACGCATACAGATTGGCCGGTTCCTCGGTGAAGAGTCTGATCGGCCATCCACAGGGGGCCTGCGGGGCAGCGGGGATCGCCGCGACGCTAATGGCCATGCGGGACGGCGTTGCGCCGCCAACCAAGAACGTCGAAACGCCCGACCCCGAATGTGATCTTGACTACATCGCCGAAGGCCCGCGCAAAATGGGAATCGAGTACGCCGTGGCGAACTGTATCGCGTTTGGCAGCAAGAACTCGGCTATCGTTCTCTGCCGCAGCTAGTTAAAAAAAGCCGGTGAACGCTCGGAGGAGTGCGCCCACCGGCCGGTCCCGCCTAATGCCTGAAGCGCGGGGCGAGCCCCGCGCGGCTGCGGCACCACTCAAACTAAACCGCTGAATCAATATGACGTATTTCCCACGCAGCGGTTACACGAAGGCCAACCGCCCATGGCACCCCGAATCCCTTCTCCTCGTGAAGGACGATTGTAGCAGAAAACAACATCTGTGTTTCGAAATGATGAAGCCCGAAAATTGCCACCGTATTTAATCCGATTTAAATTCAGTTATTTGGATTAAAGAAACTCAAGCTGCTCAGGGAGAAGATATGGCAAAAATCGGGTAAATCGGTTAAAACATAATATATGAGTATTGTTTTGGTGCCTGTGCAGGCGATGTGGAAGTCTGTGCACGGCAGTGGAAGCGGAGGGCTGCGGGACTCATCCGGCACGACTTATGCATCGACGCCGGTCGCGGCTCCATGGCGTGATTTTGCAGAATCTAACGCGCACAAAACAGTGCGCAACATTGTTGAGGATTTGACATCCCTGCGGGGGTAACGTAGGACAGCTTACGATGTCTTCCGCCGGTCTCGCGCTTGAAAAGGGCCTACCCTGCAACCTGGACGCGGAGCGATTCGTTCTCGGGTCGATCCTGATGGACGACTCGCAATACGTCCAAATTGCCGGCGCGCTCGAGGCCGACGACTTCAGCCTGGAAAAGCACCGGCGCATCTTCCAGCGGATGGGCCAGCTCAACGAGCGCGGCGAACGCATCGATCGCGTAACGGTCGCTAACGAACTGCTCCGCTATAACGAACTGGAATCGTGCGACGGCCTGAGCTACCTGGTTTCGCTGGACGACGGCCTGCCGCGGATTTTCAATCTCGACAGCTACGTCCGCATTGTCAAGGACAAGTCCATTCTGCGCCGGATCATCTTCACCTCGCAGCACCTCATGAACCGCTGTTTGGTGGGTGAGGAAGACCCGGAGCAGATTCTGGCGGGCGCGGAAGAAAGCCTGCTGAAACTCGGCGATTCGCGCATGAAGGGCGGTCTGGCCAGCCCGGCGCAAGTGATCGAGGAGTACCAGGGCGGGCTGAACGCGTTTCTCGATCCGAGCAAGCGCATCAAAGGCATCAGCACGGGTTATACCAAGCTCGACGAGATGACCGGCGGGCTGCATGCGGGTGAGCTGATCATTTTGGCCGCGCGGCCGTCCATGGGCAAAACAGCGCTGGCTTTGAACATCGCGCAGCACGTGGCCACGCGGCTGAACGAGACGGTGGCCGTCTTTTCGCTCGAGATGTCGAAGGAATCGCTGCTGACGCGCATGCTATGCTCAAGCGCGCGGGTGGACAGCCAGCGGTTCCGCGCGGGATATCTGAATCAGGAGGAGCGGCGCAAGCTGCAAGCGGCCGCTGTACAACTGGTGGAAGCGCCGCTGTTTATTGACGACACGGCAGGCGCCAACCTGATGGAAATGCACGCTGGCCTGCGCCGGCTGCAGCAGCAGCGCAAGCTGGGGCTGGTGGTGGTGGACTATCTGCAATTGATGAGCGGCCGCGGGCGTTTCGAAAACCGCAATCAGGAGATCAGCACCATCTCACGCGGCATGAAGCTGCTGGCTAAAGAGTTGAACGTTCCGATGCTGGTGCTCTCGCAGTTGAGCCGCGCTCCGGAAACGCGCCAAGGCGATCACCGGCCACAGTTGAGCGACCTGCGTGAATCGGGCTCGATCGAGCAGGACGCCGACCTGGTGGCGTTCATCTTCCGCGAAGAAGTCTACAAGCGCGATCGCGAAGATCTGCGCGGGCTGGCCGAGCTGATTGTGGCAAAGCAGCGCAATGGTCCTGTCGGCAAGATCGACCTGGTTTTCCTGCATCAGCTCACGAAGTTTGAGAATCGCGCGGAGGATCTGGGGGATTTGCCGGAAGAGGAGTGAAAGTGGCGTTCACTATTGTTGGCGTGGAGAGAACTACACCGGAACAGAGGAACACGTCGGAACTGTTCATTTCGGAAGAGTACTTGCCCCACAAGGAGTGCGACGACACCGGGAACGTCCTCCCAGGGCAGGATTGGCAACATCCCCCGCTTGAGGACCTACACTACTGCCGTGTTGGCACAATGGTAACGGACGCGCGTGCCTGGGAGCTCATCAGGATCGTTTTGGAACAGGGCGCCCGTGAGCTGGGAGGACATGCTCGTGTCATCATGACTGAGCAGGGCTCATGGTTGAGGGGCAAAATTGAGACGTGGAGTAAACGCGCTGAGCGGGAGCGACTGCAGCGGGAGGAAGACGAGCGCCAGGAAAGGCTAAAGCGAGAGGCTGAGGAGCCCAGTTACGCATTCTGTCCTCGATGCGGAGAAACGACCGAATGCTGCAAGGATCCGCGACACCGTGGCCCGAATCCCTGCATGCGGTGCGGCGGAGGCTTTGGTGGTCGCTCACCACGTCGTTGCGTCAACTGTTATGACTTGGCGTGGCGAGAGAAGCGCGAGAACGCAATCGGGCATGAGATAGTGTATTTGAATGAGGAGTAGATCTGAGTTTCGGGTCCCCAGCGGCAGACCGTCAACTATGCCAAAGATGGCCAGCGAGGGACCAACTGCTGACGAGATCGCCACAATAGCCTCGCGCGGCGGAGACGTGTCTCGACATTTCACGGACAAATTCGTGGTTGTTCGTCCGGCACCGGGTTCCGCAACCAGCAAACCACTCGGTTGGAGGAGTCGTAAGAAGAAAGCGATTTAGCTCCGCGCTACACTGGAATTGTTGCCGCGCCGATTTACCTGCATCGCGCTCTTCGTTTTGTCCCTCTCCCTCTTCGCCCAAGCCCCTACCGTACCCTACGCCCAATTCTTCGGGCCGGATTTCGATAACATTCGCGTGGACCACGCCTACCTAAACCGGGATCTGTTGATTCGAAAGGTGAATTTCCGGAACATGCGGCTGATCGTCTTCGACCAGTCGGGCAACACCGATACCGTGCTCCAGCTCAAGGACGGCGTCCACAAGTGGAAAGAAAAGGGAGGAGAGGCCGACGAGGCTAAGATCGAAGAGGTGGACTATCTCACTCCGGCCGATGCGACGGGTGCCGAATATGCGGTAGTGCTGCTTCACTGGCGGTCAGTGGCTGGTGGTGCAGATACCGACGGTTACGCGCAAGTGTTCCGGCTCACGGATCATGACCTCCGCGTTACCCAGCAGCTCCGCTGGAATGAGCAGTTTGAGACCAAGGATAAGTACACATTCGACGCCGCCACCAAGACCCTGATTGCGCGGTCTGCCCATTACCTGCCGGGTGATGCCCACTGCTGCATTTCGGCGATGGATGTTTATACGCTGCAATGGAACGGCAGCGCTTTTGTGCAGAAGGCCGTGACGACCGAGCTTTCAGACTACGGCAAGAAGGAAGGGAAGCAGCTCCCCCACTAGGAAGACCGTCTACTGGCCGGGCTCGAAGTAGGTCTCGGCCAGCTCGGGCTTGGCTTCGACGGCTTTGCGCCAGCAGATGCGGGCTTCTTCTTCCTGGCCCATGGACTTGCGTACGTGGCCAAGGTTGAGGAGCGCTTCGGCGAATTGCGGCTGCTGCGCGAGCGCCTGCTCGTAGTACTTGGCGGCTTCCTGCATCTCGTTCTTCTTCTGGGAGATCAGACCGGCGTTGTAGAACAGCTCGGCGCTGCGCTCACCGAGATCGAGCAGCCGCTTGTGGAGCGAGAACGCCTGGCCGTAATCCTGCTGCGCGAGCGATAAAGCAGCGAGACCACGAAGAGCGTCGACCGACTCCGGCCGCAGCGTCAAGACGTCCTCAAACGCCTTGCGAGCAGACTTGGAATCGTCCATCTTCCAATAGGCAATGCCGGCATTGAGGCGCGCTTCCGGCCAATCTTTGCGCTTCTTGAGGCAGCCTTCGAAGGCTTCAATGCTGGATTTGTAATCGCCGCGCTGCAAGCGCAGATAGCCCATGCGGAATTGCGCGTCGTCCCACTCGGGATCTTTTTCGGGGATCTGCGCATAGAGCTTCTCGGCCTGATCGTAGTTGCCCTGCTGCTCAAGCACGAGCGCCAGGTTCCAGAGCACGGCGGGCAAGGCCGCATCCAGTTCCATGGCGCGCTCGTAGGCGGTGCGGGCGCGATCGAGGGCGCCGGTCTCCTGGAACGTCACGCCGAGGTTCAAGTGCGCCTGTGCGGACTCGGGCCGCAGATCGGTAGCGCGCGAATAGGCTTGCGTCGCGTCCTGATAGTTGCCGGTCTTTTGATGGGCGACACCCAGGTTGAACCAGTTTTCGAAGCTGTCGGGAACCAGATCCACCAGCTTGGCGCAGAACTTCGCGGCGGCCTCGTAATCCGCACTGGCAAAGGCGGAGGTGGCAAGACCAGCCAGCGCCGCCTGCGAGTGGGGCCGCAAGCTCAACAGCCTCTCGGAATATTCGCGAACGGCATCGTAATCCTTGCGCGCGATTTCGAGAGCCACCATATTGGCAAGCGATTCTTCGGACCGCGGATTGCGCTCGAGCAGCTTGCCGTACAAGTCCGCGGCTTCCTGGAGCCGGCCGGCCTGCTGCAAAGCCACGGCCTTGCCGAACAGGACCTCGGGCTGCTCGGGCTGCTGGCTGAGGTGCTGATCGAAGGCTTCGAGCGCCTGCTCGGAGTTTTCCAGGTGCAACAGGCAGATACCCAGACCCAGTTGCGCTTCCGAGTTGCCGGGAGCGATTTGCAGGGCCTTGCGGAAGTTGGAAGCGGCTTCATCCCAGCGGCCCAGTTTTTCCAGGCAGACCGCTAACTTGAAATACCCGCTGCGATGATGGGGCTCGAGCTCGACTAGTTGCGAATACGCCTCCACGCCCTCCTGGTAGCGCTGCAGCTCATAGAGGATGTGGCCCATGGCCGAGAAGATGGCGGGCTTGTTTTCTCCGCGCTCGACCGCCCGGCGGAGTTCCTTCAGCGCTTCTTCAGCCTTGCCTTCCAGGTGCAACGATACGGCGGTGGCGAGAGAGCGGGAACGGCCTCCCTTATCGTCAGCTTCTCCCGAACCGTTAGCGATCTTCGCGGGGCTGGCCTTGGCCGACCCTGCCTTGCTAACAACCGACAAACGCGGTGAACCCCCAATCTCCACCGGGTTTCGATTCACTGAGCTCATTGCCTTCCCTCTTTCTTTCTCTCCCGTTCGATCAATCTTGCATGGTTACGACTCTTTCGGCACCAAGATCGAGCACAGCTTGCCGAGGAAATCGCTGTTCTTGGTGACCTTCAGCCAGTACACGCGGGCCTTCTCGGTGCCTTCAGTGAAGAGCCCGACCCCACCGGACTTGAGGCGGTCGTCGCTCCACGAATCCACCACCTGTCCTTCGATCGAGGTCAGGAACCGGTTGCCCTTCACGTCCACAGAGACCCGATAGGGCCGATTATTGTGCATCATGACCTGCAACGGCTGCTCGCCATGGGATTCCCGCTTGCCATCCACTACCGCGTACCGGACCAAAGCTACCAGCGGCCGGGGACCCGGTTCAGTTACCGCCAGCTTCATGGCGTAATAGTTCTGTTCGTCCTCGGCCCGGAATACCCAGTCCACGCTCTTACGCTCGATCTGCGCGAGGAACTCCATCTTGTAGTCCGACATGTCGTGCGAAGGCTTATACAAGGCCAGGTGTCCTGGACGAATGAAACCCTCCTGGTCATAAGCCCAGGTCTTCGCAAAGCCCTTGCCTTCCCAATTGGCCAGCCCGGCATGGAAGTTGTCGCTGACTTCGTAGACGGCGCGGCGCTGGATGGTCAGGCGGATCAGATCGCCGGGACGCATGGTGATCCCGTCGGATTTGATGCTGGAACTGCCGAACCACAGGAACGACGCCAGCATCAGCCCGGCCGCCATTCCTTTCATGTAACTCGGCACGGTGAACCTCTTTGCCGCACGGGCTTCGCTGATGGAAAGCACGTTCGAAGCCGGTTGTTGTTCGTAGGTGGCCGTCTCAAAAACCGTAACCGTTCTCGGTTCCGGCAACGAAACCTGGAGCGCCAGCGGGTATTCTTCATAGTGGGATTGCGGCAGGCAGAGCTCCAAGCGCGGCTCCATGCATCCAAAATGGCGCGGCGACTGATCTTCGGGGTTGCGAGCCCAAAGGCTGATTTTCTTCAGTTCGTTGGAGCCAAATCCGGCCGGCGCCAGATCGATTTCTGGGGCCTCGAGACTGGCGGTGTCCAGCGCTTCGGCGTGGTTGACCGGTGTCGCCTGGCTCATGGTGACGTCGGAGATCACCATCTCGGCGCCGGCGGCGTCAGACAGCAGATCGGAGGTACGGATTTCGATCGCGGGCCGGGCCATCGCCACCGCGAAGGCTTGGGCTTTGGCGCTGATGGGCCGGGCCACCGAATCCGCGACTACCGGCTCGGCAGCGAAGAATTCGGGACCGTGATTGAGGCGCACTGCCTGGTGGGGCAGGGTGAGCGCCGCTTGACCTGGCAAGCTCTTGGCTCCGCTGCGTACCAGCATCGGCGAGCGCCTGGCCGCCAGACCAGCGCCAATTCTAGGTTCGGCCAGCTCGGCGGCGATCTCGGGCGAATTGTCCGGCAGCACCGACTCGGTTTCCAAGGGGAACCAGCCGGTGGCGCGGGGTACTGGCGCTTCGCCAAATTCCGTCTGGGCTCCGAACCCGTCAGCGCTCTCCGGGGCAACATCTAACAGAACATCCGCCAGCATTTCGAGACGAGCTTCCACAGAGATTTCGGGAAGCGACAGGCTGAATGTGGCGGCGTCGAAGACGGCGACTTCATCACTCACCGGCGCTGAAGCGCTGTCCTGAATGCCGGGCGCGACCAACTCCGCCCGCGCCGTGGTGTCTGCCAGCGCGGCAGCCAGCATTTCCAGGTCGGCTGTCTCGACATCAATTTCGGGTACCAGCAAAGCGAATGTCGAAGCATTGAAAAGGGTGCTTTCGTCACACCGCGGCGCTGAAGCTCCATCGTGCGGAGCAGGTGAGTCGATCACGGCCGCAGGCGCGATAGCGGGGCCTGTGGACTCCGACACTCGGCCGTGCTCCAGGCCATTGGCATGGAATTCCCAGGCCAGGGGCGCCGGGCTCGCGGCGGAAGCCGGCTGTGCGCCGCGGAATTGCTCGAGGGCCAGGGCGCGGTCTAGGGCCGGAAGCATCGCGATGGAAGATCGTTCCGGCGCCAGGTTGACGGGAATCTGCCAGCTCATCGGATCTTCCAGCCAGATGTGCTCATGCGCCCGGTCCGCGGTTTGGACGAGAGAGCGTTCGGTTTCAGGGCCCGCAGTCAGGAAGGCTTCCGAGCGCGAGTGCATGGGGAAGAACTCGATCCGGCCTGCCCCTGAAGGACCGGCTACGGCAGTATGTTGGGCCCTGGAAGTGACCGCAACCGGCTGAAGTTGCGCCGCCAGGCTGCCGCAAACGGGCAAAGTGACCTCCAGCACCGGATCGGGTACATGGACATAAACATGATTGAGTTCGTCAAACGCCGCCGGCGTGAATCTCGCATACCGCGGCGCCTTTACGTTGCCGGGCCGCGGAGTGATGCCGGCCGGTTGGAGCGCCATAGCGACAGTAGCCACGCTTTTCTGATGGAAGCGCTGGCGCAAAGTCTGGATGCTCAAAACATTCGGCGCGATGGCGGTAACGGTTCCAGCAGCGGCGCGAGCAGCGCTTTTCACCGGAGCGAGGTTCATCGGGGCAAAGCGCGTCTGGGCGGCAGCGAAGGACGGCTGAATGCTGGCGTGCGCAAAATCGGGCACGGCAGGCGCAGCCGGCTTCTGCCATGGATCTGTGGGGACATGCCGTGTCGCTGCAGGCTGCTGCACGCGCGGCTTTTCAAACTGGAAGCCGGCGATACCGGTGGGCCGGCGGGTTTCTGTCTTGGGAAGATGCTCCAGTGCCTTGCGGACGCGTTCGTGATAGCGTTGGCGATGGTCGCGGCTGCAAAAGTCCTCGTCGAA
>JASHOO010000316.1 GCA_030041035.1 Bryobacteraceae bacterium
GGCTTCTGCTTGCACCACATCAACGCGGCTGCAAGATGAAGGGCGTCGGATGCGCGGAGGCGGAATCGCTCCAGTTGTACGTAAGCCTGTTCCCGGACCTGATCGGTCGGTTGGATCTCGCGCCAGGAGGTCAAGATCTGGCGCAAGCGCTGTTTAGAGGCACTGTAGGCGGTGCTGCTGAGCTTCCCCTCGGAACGCAAGCGCTCCAGAGCGCTTTGAACTTCGACAGGCGCCATCCACCAGATAACTGGTGTTTGCTCGCGCAGCAGCTCCCTAGCCGCGCTGCTTGCCTGGCCGGGCACGCAGATGTGAACGATGGCGCTTGTGTCCCAGAATGCCGGCATTGGTCTCCTCGCGTTCGGCGTCGATGGCCTTTTGGATCGCTGTTTTCAAGTTGGAATACCTCGTGCGCGCGCCAATCGCCCAAAAGCGGGCGTCGTCAAACGGCTTTTTAGGCAGCGTCATCTGGCCGGAAGCTACCAGAGAAAGTTCGTCCGCCGCCAGGTCCTCTTCCTCGAGCGGAATGATCTTGGCAATCGGCGTGTTGCGATCACGGACAAGCAACTCCTCGCCCGAGCGGACGTACTGCAGGCAGGCGCTGAGCTTATTTTTCAGCTCCGCAATATTCACGGAACGCATATGGCCATTATAGCCATGTACCGCGGAGGTCGGCCACTTCCTTGTTATACTGAAGCTTCCCATGCTCCGTGTGCGCTTTGCGCCGTCTCCCACCGGTTTTCTGCATATCGGGAGCGCGCGAACCTTCATCTTCAACTGGCTGTATGCACGCCGTCACGGCGGCACCGTGATTTTGCGCATCGACGATACCGATATCGAGCGCAATACGCAGGTGGCGCTCGATTCCATCTTCGACGGGCTCAATTGGCTCGATCTCGGTTGGGATGAGCAGTACCGCCAGTCCGAGCGGCTCGCACTGCACAAAGAAGCGGCCGAGTCGATTCTCCGCAAAGGTCGCGCCTATCGCGATTTCACGCCCGCCCAGAGCGCGGAAGAGGAGAAATCGCGCGAGGGCGGCCCGTGGCTGTGCAATGCGGGGATGCGCGAGATTTCGCGCGAGGAAAGCGATCGTCGTGCCGCCGCAGGCGAGCCGTTTGTGCTGCGCTATCGTGTGCCGCGCGAGCCCGCGCACGACATTCGCTTCCGCGACGGCGTCTACGGCGAGCAGGTGAAATCCACCGCCGATATCGAAGACTTCGCTCTGCTGCGCAGCGACGGCTCGCCCACGTATCACCTCGCTTCCTGCGCCGATGATGCGGATCTGCGCATCAGCCACATCATCCGCGGCCAGGATCATCTGACCAACACCTTCAAGCACATCCTGATTTTCGAGGCGCTGGGCATCGATCTGCCCGTGTTCGCGCATCTGCCGCTGCTGGTCGCGCCCGATGGAACCAAGCTCTCCAAGCGCCGCCACGGCCCGGTCGTCAGCGTGACCACCTATCGCGATGCCGGTTTCCTGCCCGAAGCATTCATCAATTTCTTGTGCCTGCTCGGCTGGTCGCCGAAGGATGATCGTGAGAAGATGTCGCGCGAGGAATTGATCGCAACGTTTTCCTTCGAGGGCATCAATAAGTCGAACGCGGTGGTGAATTTTACGGAGGAAGATCCCTTCGATCCGAAGGCGGTGTGGCTCAATTCCCAATACATCTATGCCATGCCGGTCGAAGAGCTGGCCGGGAAGCTCGCGCCGTTCCTGCGCGCGGAGCCTCGCAAGGTGTTGGCTGTCACGCCACTAATCCAGGAGCGCATCAAGCTGTTAAAGGATGCCGAGAGCGTCGCGGACTTCTTCCTCGTAGCCCAGCTCCCGCCCTACGACCCCGCCGAGCTCATCCCGCAGAAGGGCGATTCCGCCATGGCGCTGCGCGTTCTTGAGCGGGCACTCGAGATCCTGCCCTCGGTCGAGTTCAATCATGCGGCGCTCGAAGAAGCGCTGCGGTCGGCCGCGGGCGCGCTCGGCGTCAAGGCGGGACAGATGTTTCAGCCCATTCGTGTGGCGGTTTGCGGGCGCAAGAACGCTCCGCCGCTGTTTGAAACCATGGCCGTGCTCGGGAAAGAACTCTGCCTCCAGCGGATTGAGCAGGCCGTGCAGAAATTGCAGACAACCGTGACCGCGAACTAGCGCGCATCCACGTCAATCGAATCCGGAAATACAATTCAATTATGGCGATCGATCAAACGAGTGAGCCGAAGGCCGCTGCTGCCGGGCCCTCGCATTTTATCCGTGAGATCATTCTCGAGGATTTGAAGACCAACAAGTGGGGCGGGCGTGTCCACACGCGCTTCCCGCCCGAGCCGAACGGCTATCTGCATATCGGGCACGCCAAGTCGATCAGCATCAACTTCGGCCTGGCCCAAGAATTCGGCGGCCTGTGCAATCTGCGCTTCGACGACACCAATCCCAGCAAGGAAGAAACCGAGTACGTCGACTCCATCATCGAAGACGTGCGCTGGCTCGGCGGCGATTTTGGAGACCGGCTCTTCTACGCCTCCGACTACTTCCAGCAGCTCTACGAATGGGCCGTGCAGTTGATCAAGGCCGGCAAGGCGTATGTCTGCGATCTGACCGCCGAACAGGTGCGCGAGTACCGCGGCACGCTCACCGATCCGGGCCGCGAGAGCCCGTGGCGCAATCGGTCCATCGAAGAAAATCTCGACCTGTTCGAGCGCATGAAGAAGGGCGAGTTTCCCGATGGCGCCCGCACGCTGCGCGCCAAAATCGACATGGCCTCGCGCAACCTGAACCTGCGCGACCCGGTCATGTACCGCATTCTCCACGCCGACCATCATCGCACCGGCGACAAATGGTGCATCTACCCGATGTATGATTTCACGCACGGGGAATCCGACTCGATCGAGCGCATCACGCATTCCATCTGCACCCTCGAGTTCGAAGATCACCGTCCGCTGTATGACTGGTATCTGGAGCAGCTGGGGATTTATCATCCGCAGCAGATCGAGTTCGACCGGCTGAATCTCACTTACACGCTCTTGAGCAAGCGCCGGCTGCTGACCCTCGTGAAGGAGGGATACGTGAGCGGCTGGGACGATCCGCGCATGCCGACCATCACCGGCATCCGCCGCCGCGGCTATACGCCGGAAGCCATCCGCAACTTCTGCCGCGCCATCGGGGTTTCCAAAACCAACGGCACCATCGAGCTTTCGCTGCTCGAACATCATGTGCGAGAGGATTTGAACAAGCGCGCCCTCCGCGTGATGGCCGTGCTGCGCCCGCTCCGCGTGGTGATCGACAACTATCCGGAAGGGCAGACCGAAGAGATGGAAGCGACCAACAATCCCGAGGACGCGAGCGCCGGTACGCGAAAGGTGCCCTTCTCGCGCGTGCTCTACATCGAGCAGGACGACTTCCGCGAGGATCCCCCCAAGCAGTATTTCCGCCTGTCGCCGGGCAGGGAAGTGCGGCTGCGCTACGGCTACTTCATTACGGCGCAGAGCGTGGTGAAGGACGCGAGCGGCCAGGTGGTCGAGGTGCATTGCACCTACGATCCCGCCACACGCGGCGGCAACGCGCCCGATGGCCGCAAGGTGAAATCCACCATCCACTGGCTTTCAGCCGCGCACGCCATGGAAGCCGAAGTGCGGCTCTACGACAACCTGTTCGCCGTCCCGAATCCCGGTGACGTGCCCGAGGGCCAGGAATTCACCGTGAACCTGAACCCGAAATCGCTCGAAGTCGTGCCCAACGCGAAATTGGAGCCCGGCCTCCGCGGCGCCGCCGTGGCCAGCCGCTATCAGTTCGAGCGCCTCGGCTATTTCTGCGTGGATAAGGATTCCACTTCCGGGAAGCTCGTGTTCAACCGAACCGTCGGGCTGCGCGACACCTGGGCCAAGATCGAGAAAGCACAGCAGGCGAAGCCATGATCCTCCTCGGCATCGGCGGGATTCTGAGCGACGCCGCCAGCGCCATCCTCCGCGACGGCCATCTGGTGGCTGCGGTTGAGGAGTCGAAACTCGCGCGGCGCGCGCGTGCGACGCGAGGCGAGCTGCCCGAAGAGGCCATCGAGATGTGCCTCGACGTAGCCCGCGTGCGCGCCCACGACGTCGATTGCGTGGCTGTGGCGCGTCCCATTCCGGCGGCCGCCGAAAGCGGACTGCATCTGAAGCTGCGCTCACGATTTCCCAAGAGCCGCATGGCGCTCATCGACCACCATCGCGCGCACGCCGCCTCGGCGTTTTATCCTTCGCCTTTCGATGACGCAACCGTGCTGGTGCTCGACCGTCACGGCGACTTCCGCTGCGGCTCGCGCTGGCACGCCGAAGCCGGCCAGTTGCTGCGATCCGATAAGGAACTGTATCCGCCGGATTCGCTCGGCGAGCTGTACGGACGCGTCACCGAGCTGCTCGGATTCAATGCCAACGCCGACGAGCACAAGGTGCAGTGGCTTTCGGCCGGCGCCGCGGAAGGCCATCGCGAGCTGTTTCTCGAAATCCTCCAGTGTTCCGGCGGCGGTTGGCCGAGCCTCGACCGCTCCTACTTCGATGCCGAACGCGTGACGCACGGCGGCTTCAGCGCCCGCTTCTTCGAGCGCATCGGCCTCGCCGATCGCGGCACGATTTCGGAAACCGAGCGCGTGCGAGTGGCCACGGGGTTGCAGCGCGCCATCGAAAGCGTCGTGCTCTCGATGGTCGGCGAGGGCGGCAATCTGTGCCTGGCCGGCGGCCTCGCCATGAACGCGCTGCTGGTGCACGCGCTCGAAGCCTCGGGAAAGTTCGATAGCGTTTTCGTGCAGCCGGCCGGCGGAAACTCCGGTACGGCGCTGGGCGCGGTCTTCGAGGCCTGGCACGGCATCTATCAACAGACGCGGCGCGTTTCGCTCGGCAACCTCTGCTGGGGCCCGGCCTACACCGCCGAGCAGATCAAGCAGGTCATCGAGAACTGCAAGCTGCGCTTCCGGTATCTGCTGACCGCGGAGGAGCTGATCGAAACCGCCGTCGCCCAGCTCAGCGAGAACAAGATCGTCGCCTGGATGCACGGCCGCATGGAGTTCGGCCCGCGCGCGCTCGGTAACCGCAGCATCCTCGCCTCGCCGCACGATCCCTACTCTGCGGAGAACCTGAACGCCTACATCAAGCACCGCGAAGCCTTCCGCAAGTTCGCCGCATCCGTCCCCGCCGAGCTCGCGGCCGAGTATTTCGAGGTCGGCCCCAACGCGCGCTATCTCGCCACCGCCGGCCGCGTGCGCGAGCGCTACCGCGAATGCTTCAAAAGCGCGCTCTTGGGCCGCGACCTGATCCGCGTGCACGCCGTCGCCGAGGAGGACAATCCGCTCTATTGGAAACTGCTCCACACCGCCGGCCGCAAGACCGGCTTGCCGGTGCTCTACAACACCTCGTTCAACCTCTTCGGCGAGCCGCTCGTCTGCACCCCGCGCGATGCGGTGCGGAGCTTCTACTCATCAGGGATTGACGCGCTGTTTGTGGGGAATTTTTTCTTGCAGAAGTGAGAAGAGGGCACTGCCCCGGCTGTGGTTTAGTGGTATGGTATCTGGTATGGCGACCCGGAAGATCACCATTACTCTTAACGACGACCAGGTTCACGAGATCCGTGCTCTCGTAGCGGCGGGACAGGCGCCAAACGTCTCCGCTTTCGTGCAGCACGCCGTGGGCACTGCTCTGCACGATGCGGCGGGGTGGAAGGAAATGCTGAACGACGCCCTGCGTCAAACGGGTGGACCCTTAACCAAAAACGAGCGCGCCTGGGCAGACGCGATTCTCTCTCCGCGCGAACGGAAGAGAGGAACAAGGAAGGGGAAAGCCGCGTGAGCGGTGTCACCTTCGACGCGGGTGGACTGATTGCGTTAGACCGGAACGATCGGCGGGTGCTGGCACTGGTCGCGCGTGCGGCGGA
>JASHOO010000004.1 GCA_030041035.1 Bryobacteraceae bacterium
CTCTATCGAGGGTTCGAATCCCTCTCTCTCCGCCATACTTGTTTAAACACATATGACTGAATAGCCGCCTTAGTCGTGCAATATGGTTCAGTCTCGGATGGCCTTCAGATCCATCACGAGGTTGCTCCGAACTGAGCTTGAAGCTGAGTTCTATTCTGGCGATCTTCGGTTCTCGAAGTGAGGACCTCGACGCTACAGCAGAAATCGTCCTGGATTTCCAACCCTCCATAGTGTCGGGTTTTCGACAGAGTCCATTAAACTCCGACATCCGAGGCCTGCGTACCAAAGCTCCCAAGATTGTTTTTTACTCATATCCTCTTTGTTTTTCGGTTTGGAATTGCGGTTGCTCTTTGCCTATCGGGCGCGAGTCGGCCGTTACCCAGGTGCTGTGCCCGGAGATCGCGGGATCATAGTTTTCGTGCCGACCGTGAAAGAAAAAGAAGCAGAGGAGAACCAGAATGAAGAACTACAGACACATGGCATCGCTTGCCACCGCACTCTTGATTCTAGGCATCGCAGAGGCGCCGCGAGCGAGTGCCGACGAATGGGATCAAAGAACTGTTTTTACGTTTAGCGGCCCAGTGGAAATCCCCGGCCAGGTATTGCCGGCTGGAACCTATGTTTTTAAGCTCGCCGATTCACAGTCCGACCGGAACATAGTTGAGGTCTTCAATAAAGATGAGACTCACCTGTATGGTATTTTTCTGGCGATTCCGGATTACCGGATGAAACCGGCCAGCAAGCCCATCATCACGTTTGATGAGCGGGCGGAGGGTTCTCCCGAAGCGGTTCGCGCTTGGTTCTATCCAGGAGACAACTATGGACATGATTTCGTTTATCCTAAGGTGAAAGCGGTCGCATTGGCAAAGGCGAACAATCAACCAGTGCCATCGATGCCGAACGAGTTGGCGGCGAACACGACCCAGCCCACAACGAGCGTGAGTGAGCCGCATGTCGTGGCCCTAAAGCAGGCCCCCTTGAAGGCTCAACAGCCCTCTGAGGAAGAAGTGGAACTTGCCGAGGTCTTCAGTGGTCCAGTGCAGCTCCCGAAAACCGCGAGCCCGCTGCCGGCTATTGGATTGCTGGGACTTTTGTCGCTGGCACTGGCAGTGTCTCTTCGATTCGCTGTTGCAAAAATGAAATATTCTCCTCGGAGTTGATTCAGACGCGACATGACGTGAAGGCATTTCACGTGGACACCGGCTGGAGGAAAGGCTTGCTCCTGCGGGGCGCCTTTCCTCGTTTTTTCTTGGTGTTAATGTTCTGTCTTGCAGCGCAACGCGGCGTTTTATGCCAGGACAGCCCGATCTCGGTCGACGTCAATCTGGTTGTACTTTACGTAACCGCACGCGACGCCAAAGGCAATTTTGTTGCAGGGCTGCAACAACAGGACTTTCGTGTTTTCGAAAACGGGCAGCTACAGAACATCCGCCTATTCCAACATGAGGATGTGGCAGTGAGCGTCGGCTTGATCGTCGACAACAGCACGAGCATGCGCCGCAAACGTCAAGACGTAACTGCGGCCGCATTAGCATTCGTTCGGTCCAGCAACCCGCAGGATGAGATGTTTGTCGTCAATTTCAATGAACGTGCCTCCTTGGGATTGCCGCGCGAGGAAGCCTTTACGGCCAATGCGGAGGCGCTCGAGAAGGCCTTGAATGGTGTGCCGGCCCTGGGAATGACAGCGCTTTACGATGCAATTGACTGTGGGCTCGGCCACCTCAAAGAGGCGAGCCGGCAAAGAAAGCTACTGATCGTGATCAGTGATGGCGGGGATAACGCGAGTCACCACAATCGTTCGCAAGTACTTGCAGAACTGGAGCGCGCTGACGTCCCGACGTACACCATTGGGCTGTTCGATGAGTCCGATGCGGATCGGAACCCCGGAATCCTCAGAAAGATCGCGCGGGTAACGGGCGGGGAGACCTTTGTTCCCGCTCACGCCAGCGAAGTGGTGCCGATCTGCGAACGGATCGCAAAAGAGATTCGGAATCAGTACACCATCGCCTATGTGCCGTCCAATCAATCGCTAGACAACACGTACCGGAAAATTAGGGTTATTGCCTCGAAGCCGCACGGCGGAAAGGTATTTGTGAGAACCAGGGATGGATATATAGCTTCGCCGACGAAACTCGATCAGACGGCAATGGAGTTTCAGCAGTGAAGGCGTGGACCTGGATTCGGTTTGCGCAGTATGGACTTAGTGTGATCGCCATAATTGCTTGGGGATATTGCGCAAAGGTATGGTTAAGCGCTCGACTTTATCAACAAAACAACGCGAGGTCTTTCGATCGGGAACTGAAGCGCAAAAACAGAGCCGCCATTCCGCAAACGGCAGTGGTTCCTCAAGCTGGCAGTCTCGTTGGGAAACTTGAGATCCCGCGAATCGGCGTTTCCGTGATGATAATGGAAGGAACCGGAGCTTCTGAGCTTAACCGAGCCGTAGGCCACATACCTGGGACCGCGCTGCCGGGTCAGCATGGCAATGTGGCGATCGCCGGACACAGAGACACCTTTTTTCGGCCGTTGGCCTCCATCCGTGCCGGAGACGTGATGAGCATCACCACCCTCCAAGGATTGAATCGATATCGCGTAGTTTTCACGAGAATCGTCCGGCCAGACAATATCGCTGTGTTATATCCAACTGGGCAGGATACTCTGACGCTGGTAACTTGCTATCCATTTTCTTATGTGGGGGCGGCGCCTATGCGGTACATCGTTAGCGGAGCGCAGCTCCCAGGCAGAGTGAGCGCCGATATCCCGATGCCATTTTCCCCGTCCAGTCGATCGGAAACTGAGTAGCGGAATGAAGTCTGCTACTGACCTTGTATTTCGATGGTGTTTTTGTACCTCTCCGGATACGAGGTCGACGGCTGCCGAAAAACGGGCAATCCAGGTAAAGCTCGTCGAGGCGCCGGCTCCCCATCCGGTGTTTTTGGTTGCCATGGTGCGGATCAGAGTTCGAATCTGCTCACTCACCTTAGGCCGGCCGCTGCGCCGACGCGATCGCCAGCGCCAATACAGGCGAAAGTTTGAGCACGGCGACCTGCTGCCTTAGTGCGAGCACTCCAAGAAAGTGTCCGCGCGATTGCAGACGAACACGCGGATGGCAGTCAGCAATGCGGTGATCAAAGGGAGCACGAATCAACCGTTGTAACATCCCATGGTGGCTCGGCGACACCACGCCGCCCGCAACCCGCGAGCTGCTGATTTGAAGAGCTCAGGAGATTTTGACTACAGACAGCACCCTGGATGCGAGATTATCGCAGTGGAGGCACGCTGTGGGTCTTCGGCCTGTTTGAAGCGGGTGCTAGTGAGGTGTTTCACGCCCGCCGCGCTTCAGAGCCTTGATGTGATCGACAACGTAGCCGCGGCATGCGCCGACTAGCTAGCGTCTCAATTCAGGAGATGATCCGCGCGAATTTGTCGAGATCGATGTTGCCGCCGGAGACGATCGCTACCACTTTGCCGCTCCCGGCCCGTCCCGAAAGCGCCGCAGCCACAGCGCAGGCGGACGCGCCTTCCATAATGACGCGGTTCCGCTCCGCTACCAGTTTCATGGCGTGCCTGGCTTCGTCGAGCGTCACCACGATCGAACCATCCAGCAGATCGCGCGCTTGCGCAAACATGATGGGGAAGACGGCCCTGCTCGATATACCATCCACGAACGAAGGGGTGTGCTCCACGGTGCGTGGCTCGCCCGCGGCAAGGGAGGCAAACAGCGGAGCGCCGGTGTCGACCTCGGCGGCGAAGATCTTCACTTTCGGCGCCTTCTGACGCAGCACGGATGCGATGCCGCACGAAAGGCCACCTCCGCCCCAGGGAACCACCACGGCGTCGAGTTCGGCCAGATCCTCCAGTAGTTCCAGGGCGATGGTTCCATTGCCGGCCATCACATCCGCGTCGTCGAAGGCGTGGATGAAGGTGGCGTCGACCCCCGGATAGGTACGAGTCTCAAAGGTGCGCCACCACTCGGCAAACGGCACGAGAATCACGCGAGCGCCTAATCGCTCCGCAGCGCGGATCTTGGTGGCCGGGGCAGTGTCGGGGGCCACGACGGTAGCGGGCACACCCAAACGGCGTGCGCAATACGCCACGCCCTGTGCCATGTTTCCAGCCGAAGCGGTCAGCAGGCCGCGCTCCAGGCGTTCCCGCGAAGCGCGTGCGGTGACATTGGCGGCGCCGCGGATCTTGAAGGAACCGATCGGCTGGAGATTCTCCAGTTTCAGGTACAGGTCCACGGGAACGTCGGAACTGCAAGGCACCAGCGGCGTACGGAGCGCGATGGGGGCGATGTTGCGGCGTGCCTCGTTCACCAGTTCGAGCGAAATGGACATTCGTCCATCTTAATTAAAGGGAGAACTGATCGGCCAACGTTCTACCCCCACTCGAACCGATGCACCCTTCCTCAGGATCATCCTGCGGCGCCTACTCTGTACCGGGGCAGAACCAGACCGGTCGACTGGAGTGTGTTCCCATTCGCGTCCCGAAACGTCATAAAGACTTGAGCCGATCCCGTCTTGCCTCCGGAAGGGTTGGTTCCGGCGGGATTCA
Organism: Bryobacteraceae bacterium; assembly: GCA_030041035.1. GTDB lineage: Bacteria > Acidobacteriota > Terriglobia > Bryobacterales > Bryobacteraceae > QHXW01. The sequence goes on from JASHOO010000004.1 coordinate 4,555, forward strand.
CCAAGGCCACGCCCGAGAAATATTCTTCTGGGGATCGCGGTGGACTCCGCGTCTTCCACACTTCCTAAAGCGCTGTTCACTGCCTCTCCAACGCCATTCGCTGCCTGCGGCCACTTGCCGTTGTCTCCTTTGAACTACAATGTCGTGTATACTGATCCAACTACTCCACGACCATGACAAAAAGCCAACTTCGCATGATCTCTCGCAAACTGTGTCTGGGCTTGTGCATCGGCCTTATTTTTTGCTGTGCGGGGTGGGCCCAAACGGGAGCGAGCCTCTCTGGCGTGGTGACGGACCAGCGCGGCGCACCCCTTCCCGAAGCCACGGTGACAATCAAGAACGTCGACACAGGTGTAACGCGCACGATCGCAACCGACGGCGCGGGGCGCTATCAGGCATCCGGCCTGCCTCCGGGGCGCTTCGAGATTCGAGCGGCAAAATCAGGGTTCGCCGATGAAGCGCGCCGGGGAATCACCTTGGCGGTTGGCCGGGACGTCACTGTCGACCTGAAGATGCAGCTCAGCACCCCCGACGCCTGCGCGAGCGGCCACGAGTTCCTCGCCACCGACTGCTCGCTGACCTTTCACGGCATCACGCTGTACGGTGCGTATGACGTCGGCGTCGGCTGGGTCAGCCACGGCTTACCGCAAAGCCCGTACAACTATGAAGGCTCATCTCTGGTGAACCGAAACGCCAATGGGTCTCGATTCCTCGTCGAACCGAACAACCTGTCGCAGACAGGCTTCGGGATCAGAGGCAAGGAAGAGTTTGCCCCCGGGTGGTCCGTTGTGTTCAATGCTTCCACCGGCATCAATCCGCAGTCGGGCCAGCTCGCCAACGCGTCCAGGACCGTCATCGACGACAGCGGTCTTCCCAGGGCCGAATACTCGGAAGCCATCGACGGCGCGCGCGCGGGCCAACCCTTCAATGACGAATACTATGGCGGTGTCTCGTCTACCGATTTTGGCACGCTGACCTTCGGTCGTCAGCGCGCTCTCGGTACCGATACGATGCTGCTTTACGATCCGGCCGGCGGTAGCTATGCCTTTTCGTACATCGGATATAACGGCACGATGGCCGCCGGCGGCGACACCGAGGACACTCGTTGGGACGACGCCGTGAAGTATCGCCTCGCCCATGGCCCGGTCCATTTCGGCGCGATGTATAAATTCACCGATGGTAATGGCGGCTGCTACTCGGACTCCTCAACCTGGACTGCCGATACCTGTACGCCGGAAAAGCCGCATAACAACGCCTATGGATTCAACTTCGGCGGAAACTACGGCAAGTTCTCCGCCGACGTCGTCTACCAGCATTACAATCAGGCGATCAGTGTATTGAATCCCTTGCTCGGGCCGCAAAGTCCGTCGGCGCCATATCAGTCAACCACCGACAGCATCAATACAAACCCCATCAACGGGGTCAACTTGATCGGAACCACCAACACCGTATACGGCATCGTGACCGACAACAGCGCCATTATGGCCGCTGCCAAGTATACGTGGGATCCGTTGAGGTTCTATGGCGGCTACGAATACATCCGGCAGACCAACCCGACGAACCCTTTGGGGGTTGGCGCCACCGACCAGGGCGGTTATATCATGAGCGGTGTCGAAGACAACAATCTGGATTCTCCCAAGATGGTGCAGATCTGGTGGACGGGCGTGAAGTACGCTTTCGACAGCAAGACCGACATCACCTTCGCCTTTTATGAGCAGGTGCAGAACGACTTCCGTCTTCCGCCAACCTGCTCGACCGCGGCTGGTTTCCGTGCTTCCTGCGCGGGCACCCTCAACGAAGGGTCGCTCTATCTGGATCATCACTTCACCAAGCGTTTCGACGGCTTTGCCGGGCTTGCCTATTCGTTCGTGACCGGCGGTTTGTCCATCGCCATTCCTCATGGCCCCGGCGTCCCCTATCTCCACAACAGCAACTTTGCTCCGACAGTTGGTGGCCGTTTCACCTTCTGACCGGGTTCGAAGTCCGCTTCAGGCGGCCGAACCACTGCCTGCGCCGGCCTGCGTGCGGGCCGGCACTCCGGCGAACAGCAGGCCAAGGCCTTCAGCCATGGTACGGTGCGTGAATACAGCATCGCGCAGCAGTACGTGTGTTGTAGTAACCGGACATGTCCGGCCTGGCATTAACAAATGGCTGGGACAGCCCACTGGGTGATCCTCTCGGAACGTCCGCACGATGGTCTCATCCTGCACCGGCGCCACCGGACAGGATGGCACCTCAAAGCCGTCAGCTCCGGATCTGGATCAGGACTGCACTCCGTGCCGGCAGGTCGAAGCGTTCAACGGGTCGCTGGTGATCGCAACCGAAGGAAAGCCAAAGCAACTACCGACAAGGCCAAAAGCGTCAACGCTCCGGGCTCTGGTGTTTCCACCAGAAACGCTTCCCGTCCCAGAATTGTGCCATCGGTGTCGAAAACGGTGCCATACTCAACGGTCCAGCCTTTATCGTTTGTGAGCCGTGGAGTGTGAGTCCACCCGAGGGCGGCCGGACTGATGCCAGGAGCCGACCATACATCCGTATTTAGGTTGTAAGTTTCATAGTGGTCCATCGGGTCCAAAGTGGCGGGAACTTGAAACCAGAACAGCACCAATCCGCTGTCCGTAACGTCGAGAGCCCTTGTGTACCCCACCCCGGCGTAATTTGCAAGGTCAATGTTCTCTCCGGAAATCTGGTCACTGCCGCTCGTCACAAACCAGATCGTGGCATAGCAGGCGCAGTTGCCTTCCTCCGCTGCTGATGAAGCTCCAACCACCACGCCTGAGTCGTTCATGGCTGTGACTAGGTCGTCGCCGACAGGATCATTGCCAGTCTCCAGGCGCGCAATCCCAGGAGGCAACGGACTTTGTAGCGTCCAGCCCTTACTCGTGATGGAGTCGGCCGAGAGCAAAGGCGTAATCATAGCTGTAAAGAGGGCACAAAGAAGCAACTTCATAGCGGTCACTGGTTATGGACCTCCTCCTGCCTAGCGTACAGCGGGTAGCTGGCGCGCTCAAGCCGCTGCCGTCGACCCGGCCCTCCGTCAGCCATCGATCCGACCTTGATTTGGGTCCCAGTGAATGATTTAAAATGACCGGTTATGTGCGACCAGAAACATTTTGAGGAGGACCAGCGAGATTTCGAGGCTCGCGGTCTTGTAACACGAAAGCAGTTCGGAGTCATGCTCGGAGCAGGCATGGCTATGATGCTTCCACGAGCGGCTAGCGCGGTTGCGGTGATCGAGTCGGAGGTGAACGTGGTAACGCCGGACGGTTCTGCAGACTGTTACTTCGTACACCCGGCGACCGGCACAGCCCCAGGTGTTCTCGTCTGGCCCGACATCTTCGGACTGCGGCCGGCATTTCGGGAGATGGGCAAGCGGCTCGCGCAATCGGGTTATTCGGTGCTCGTGGTGAATCCGTTCTACCGCGTCAAGAAAGCTCCAACCGCAGAGTCAGGTGCTGCAACCCCGATCGAGCAGGTCAGGCCATTGGCGCAAGGATTAAACGAGACGACGCAGATGACGGATGCGAAGGCGTTCATCGCATGGCTCGACCAGCAGTCAGCAGTCGCCAAGGATCGCCAGATGGGCACCCAGGGTTATTGTATGGGAGGCCCCATGGCATTTCGTACAGCGGCCGCCAGGCCGGATCGTGTCGGAGCAGTCGCATCTTTCCACGGAGGTGGGCTGGTGACCGATCAACCGAACAGTCCGCATCTGCAGGCTGCGAAGACCAAAGCCCAGTTTCTCGTCGCGATCGCAGAGAATGACGATGCGCGGTCTCCGAATGACAAGACGGTTATGAAAGAGACCTTCGCTGCGGCGAACCTGTCCGCGGAGATTGAGGTGTACGCCGGCGCGGCGCACGGCTGGTGCCCACCGGATTCGCGAGTTTACAACGAGGCACAGGCCGAGAAGGCATGGGGCCGGCTGCTCGCGCTTTACGGAAAAGCTCTGGCCTGAAGATCGATCTGGCGAGTTCCGGAGTGACGATACAGGTGCCGCACCCCGCCCAACCGGCTCCGCTTTACCTGGGAACCAATACGAACCGCTCGATGGCGGTCTTGGCCGCAATATCCGCCCGCATCGCGGCCAGTTGAAACCGTACGATGGCTTGATCGAACTCGCGAACCGCGCAGTTGGCGGGGACCGGATAAGTCAGCGTTTCCGCCAGCGGCTGTCCATCATCGCCCGGCCGCCAGCGGAGTGTGGATTCTAATCGCTGCGAGCCAAGCGATTGAGAGGCGCTGCCCGGCAGCCGCGAGTTCACGACAATCAGCTCCAGTGACACCGTGCCAAAGTAACGGTCTGCGTTGCTGACCGCGATTTGCACCGCCCGGCAACAGCTCAAGTTCAGCAACACGCCGAAATCCTGGTGAGCCTCCATAAACAACGGAGCGTGGTCGGTCGAGGTGAAAGTATGCTCGGCCGGGTTGCCACGGGCGTGGATGGACGAGGGCGGGGGACTGGTATCCGGAGCTTTGAACAGCCAATAGGCTCCGAAGAATGGAATGCTGAGCGGATTGACACGGCCCATCAGCGGAAGCCCAGCGCGCAAAGCGGGCAACGGAGGCACGATCGTGGCGTAGGGCTGCGACTCCGGTAACAGAATGATGCCCGAATAGATCGAGCCTAACGTTACGCTGGCACCCTCGCGGCCGGTGCTGCTTGCTTTGCGGCTGGCTTTGCCATTGAACATCGAGCGCAGAACCGAATCCGTAATGCGCGCGAAGCTTTGGCCTGCTCCGCCGCTCTGGCCGCCGAAACTCCGTCGCGGCGCCAGATAATGCGTCAAACCGCCGCAGGTGAGGATCGCCGCCAAGGCGAAGATCCATGCCGCTTTCTCCGTGGATTGCTGTGACGGCCGTTGCGTCTCATCGCTCCAACGCCACGCAATCACCGCCGTGCCGGCGCCCGAGAGTGCCGTCGCCGGCAACAGATGGCCCGTCACCGCAGCGAGCGCTCCGGTCTGGACTGAGACGGAAGCACACAACGCCGGCAGCATTCGCTTGACAGCCGGCGGCTCCGGCCTCAGTTGAAACAATCCGGGTTCCACCGGTGCCTCGGTCTCCTCGTGCCGAATTGTGGCACGCCGGGAAATCAGCAGCGTCACGCTCGCCGCGAGTGCCGTGCTGGCGGCCAACGCCCAGGTGGACGTTTCAGCGAGAAACACAGCCAGCGGCACGAACCAAACGCACGCAACCATGGTGCGCCAGGTGACGCCGGGAACATCCGTACCCGCCCAGCACCCCAGAATGGCGTAGGTGATCAATACGCCCATGGAGCCGGCAATGCACGTTGCCAACATCGGCGCCGCCGCGAACGTGAACAGATCACCCCACGAGAGCAAGTGCGGCGGAGGTACGGGACATCGAATCCAGGCGATGAAAGCCGCGGAGGCCAGCCCGGCCGCGATCGGCGCCCAATGCACGAGGGAAGACAGCGGCTGTTCGGGTTTGGGACGTGGCCCTCCCTGGGAAGGGCCGATGGATCCGCTGTCAATGATGCGCAGCATACGCGTGCATGCTTAGACGCCAAACTCGCCCGTATTGTTCCGCCGGCGGTGTGTAAGCGCAGCGGCACGCGGCTTCGGCATTAGCCTACATTCACGGGGATGCGACAGGCGGGTGGAGGAAACGCTGTCAACGCTTCCTCCAACATTTTCAGATCCGCTTGTTTTGCCTCACTATCGCCAAGTGCCTGCAACCCAGACGTAGCCGCCATTAGTCGGCTGCCAGTGTGCTGGCACCCAGGCCGCGCCTGGATTCGGTACCTGCACCCAGGAACCCGGCACCCAATGATACTGGCTGCCGTCCCAGTTGTAGTAGCCTTGCACCCATACGTAGCTGGAACCGGGGCTAACACCCGCTGCGTCCGTGGTTGTCGGAGGCGCAGGAACAGTCGGCACTGTAGCTACAACAGCAGATGATGGAGCCGTAGCAACCATCGGGGTCGGAGCTGGAGTCACGACTACTTTGCTTCCGCAAGCTGCGAACACCATTGCTCCAGCGATGAGCACAACTAAACTCCCAATCTTGCGTGTCATGGTTCAGATACCTCCTCACTGCCAGATTCAGGCAAGAATCGTGCCAAGCCTTCTGAAATTACGGACAACTGGCGGAGACGAAGGTGTTCGAACAATTTCAACCGCGCGATTCTGTACACTGTTCGCTGTTTGGCAAACGTGGCGGGTTTAATCACACAGTCTCAATGGAAGTGCCGAACTTCTGATAAGGGAACTTTGACATCGTACACTCGATCCAGGTGGCAGACGGTTTGGTAGTTTTGGTCGGGGCGAGTGGATTCGACCCACCGACTTCCGAGTCCCGAAGCTTGCGGTCTTCGCTATCTCCTTCGCAGTGCTTCACCCGGCGCGGAGCCCATTCTCGATTTTCATCAGCCCACGTGTTACGCCACGGCTGCGCAGCGCCGATCGGACCGGCACTAGCCGCCTGCTACGGTGCAATCTCAACCCTGGCTCCATCGGGCTCGGTGCGCTTAAGTTTCCAGTCGACCTGGATTCACCGGAGATGCATCCCATCTCCATGCTCGCCGAAAAGCGCGGCATCCCACTCCTGCTGGCCACCCGCCGGCCACAGCTTGTGGAAAACTCAATGGCAAAAATGATAGCCTTCCTGTGAACGAGCGCCCGGGGCGTTCAAACAATGGAGTCGCCGGCTCACCAGATTACGGAGCTGCTGCAGGCCTGGAGCGGTGGTGATGAGGCTGCCCTGGATCAGCTCATGCCCGTGGTTTACGGAGAGCTGCACCGCCTGGCACAGCGCTTTATGGCCGACGAACGGCCAGGCCACACCCTGCAAACCACCGCGCTGGTGAATGAGGCGTACTTACGCCTGGCGGATTCCGCGCATTTGAACTGGGAGGGGCGGGCCCACTTCTTCGCCGTCTGCGCGCGCGTCATGCGACGCATCCTGGTGGATTTTGCCCGTTCCCGGCAGGCGCTGAAACGTGGCAGCGACGCTCCGCCGCTCGAGCTCGATGAAGCCATCGCCGTAGTCGGACAGCCCGGCAGCGACCTGCTGGCCATCGATGATGCCTTGACGGCTTTAGCCGCGGTGGATCAGCGCAAGAGCCAGATCGTCGAGCTGCGCTTTTTTGGCGGTCTGAGCGTGAAGGAAACCGCCGAGGTGCTGAAGGTGTCGGAGGAGACCGTGTTGCGGGACTGGAAGTTGGCCAAGAGCTGGCTGCGGCGGGAGCTGAGCGGGGAGAAGTAGGTGGAAGCCGAACGTTGGCAGAAGATCGAGCGCCTGTATCATGCCGTTCTGGATCTGGAAGAAAACCAGCGAGCCGCTTTCCTTGATCAAGCCTGCGGCGATGATGAGTCGCTCCGGCGGGAAGTGGTGTCGCTCGTAGCCCAATCGGAGGGCGCGGACAGTTTCCTGGAAGCACCGGCGATTGAATTAGCCGCCAAGGCCTGGGCCGCCGCTGAAACTGAACCCGGCTCTATCCGTTTGTCCGGTGCCACCAGCCCCCGTTCGCTGCCCACAGCTATCGGCCGGTACCGGATTATTCGCCTGCTGGGCCAAGGCGGCATGGGCGCCGTGTATGAAGCCGAGCAGGACCAGCCGCGCCGCATCGTGGCGCTCAAAGTCATCAAGCCCGGATTTTGCACACCCGAAGGATTGCGGCGGTTCGAACATGAAGCCCACGCCCTGGGCCGCTTGCAGCACTCTGGCATCGCTCAAATCTACGAAGCAGGCACCGCCGATACAGGTTTCGGACCGCAGCCCTACTTTGCCATGGAACTCGTCCGCGGACAATCGCTCATGGCTTATGTGGAAGCCCGTCGGCTGAACATCCGGCAAAGACTCGCCTTGATCGCCAGAATCTGTGATCCCGTGCACCACGCGCATCAGCGCGGACTCATACACCGGGATCTGAAACCCGGGAATATTCTGGTGGACGAGACGGGACAGCCCAAGATTCTTGATTTCGGAGTGGCGCGCGTTACCGGGAACGAAGCGGAAGGGACCCGCCTCACTGACGCGGGACAAATCGTAGGAACCCTGACCTACATGAGCCCGGAGCAGGTGTTGGCCGATCCCTCCGAGCTGGATTTCCGAAGCGATGTCTATTCGCTGGGCGTAATTCTCTATGAAATGCTGTCCGGCCGGCTCCCTCACAACGTCAGTCGCCGGCAGTTGCCGGAAGCCTTGCGGATGATTCGGGAGGACGATCCTACATCGCTGAGCTCCATCAGCCGCAACTTCCGCGGTGACATCGAAACTATTGTCGGGAAGGCGCTCGAGAAGGACAAAGCTCAGCGCTATGCGTCGGCCGCGGATCTGTCGGCGGATATTCAGCGCTACCTGAATGACGAGCCGATCGCGGCGCGCCCGCCGACCGCCGGCTATCAACTGCAGAAGTTCGCACGCCGGCACCGTGCCCTGGTGGCAGGCGTAGCAGCAGTCTTCTTGGTCTTAGCGGCTGGAATCGTGGTCAGCACATCGGAGGCTATCCGCGCCAACCGAGCCGGGCAGGAAGCGCTGGTGGAGCGGGACCGGGCGTTCGCAGCCGAAGCTCGCGCTCGCGTGGAGCGCGACCTGGCGTTGAGCGCACAGCAAACGGCCACCCGCGAGCGGAATCGAGCGCTAACCGAGAAGCAGCGGGCGGACGATGAAGCGGCTACGGCGAAAGCCGTGAACAACTTCCTCGAAGAAGATTTATTGGCTCAAGCCAGCGCCAAGGAGCAGGCGCGGCCCGGTTCCAAGCCCGATCCGGACCTCAAGGTGCGCACAGCGCTGGACCGGGCCGCTGCTGGTATCGAGGGCAAGTTCGACAAACAGCCCTTAGTGGAGGCTTCGATCCGTCAGACCATCGGGATAACGTACCGTGACCTGGGCCTCTATCCCGAGGCGCAACGACAACTGGAGAAAGCGCTCGGCCTGCGGCGTCGCCTGTTGGGCGACGATCATCCCGACACGCTGGCCTCCATTCGCGATCTGGCCGTCCTCTACCGGGACCAAAGTAAAACCGCGCAGGCGGAGTCGCTGTTGGCCCAAGTCTTGAATAGCCAGCGCCGTGTTTTGGGCGCGGACCGCCCCGAAACCCTGGAAACCGCCCACGAACTTGCGCAAGTCTACGACGAGAACGGTAAGCCTGCGCTAGCCGAGCCGCTGTTGACCGAGACGCTTAAGTCCCGCCGCCGAATCTTGGGTGAGGATCATCCCGACACACTGCTCACCATGGGTACGCTTGGGTCGCTTTACCAGGAGCAGGGAAAATATGCGCAAGCCGAGCGTCTCATGACCCAGGCCCTCTCGGCGGAACGGCGGATTCGAGGCGACGATCATCCCGAAACGCTCGACACCATGAACTCTCTCGCATTGCTGTACGATACCGAAGGCAAGTACGCGCAGGCCGAGTCTCTTTACACGGAGGCCCTCGCCGGCAAACGCCGTGTGCTCGGCGAAGAGCACGCCGAGACGCTGCTGACCATGAACAACCTGGCTTCTCTCTATCGCACCGAAGGTAAGTATCCGCAAGCCGAGCAACTCCAAACCCGGGTTTTTGAGATCCAACGCCGGGTGCTGGGTGAGGAACACAGCGAAACACTGGCGAGCATGAATAACCTGGCGGTGCTGTACCAGCAGCAAGGCAGATATGCGCAGGCGGAACCACTCCTGGTCAAGGGCCTCGAAATCCGTCGTCGCGTGCTGGGCGAAAATCATCCCGATACCGCGCGCGCCATGAACAACCTTGCCGTGCTCTACGGGCAACAGGGTAAGTTTGCACAAGCCGAGCCTCTAATGGCAGAGGTCGTGGCGATCCGGCGCCGGGTACTGGGGGAGGAGCATCCCCTGACCTTGCTCAGTATGAACAACCTGGCCAAGGTATACCAAGTGCGGGGCAGGTATGCGCAAGCCGAGTCTCTGTTCGTCAAGTCCCTCGAATTGCAACGTCGCGTGCTCGGCGCCGAACATCCCGACACGCTAACAAGTGTGAACAATCTCGGCGCTCTCTATCGCTGTGAAGCCAAGTATGCGGACGCAGAGTCTCTCCTGACGAAAGCGGTTGAGGCGCGTCGCCGCGTGCTTGGCGCGGAGCATCCTTTTACGCTCCAAAGCACGAAAGAACTAGCTGTGCTCAAACAAAGCCAGGGCAACTATACCGAAGCGGACGCCCTGTTCACCTCGGTGCTGGACGCCCGGCGCCGAGTATTGGGACCGGCACACCCGGACACACTGGAAGTGATGACGTTCCTGGGAGAGGTCCGGCTCCAGCAGAAGAACTACACCGATGCCGAGGCGTTGCTCCGAGAGGCGGTGGTCGGCTACGAGAAGACCGCATCCGACTCCTGGCAACGATACCGGAGCCGGAATCTGCTGGGAGCCGTCCTGTCCGCTCAGACCAAGTATGCCGAAGCTGAGCCTCTATTGGTTTCCGGATATCAAGGCATGATTCAGCGGGAAGCCACGATTCGCTTCGAAGACCGGCCGGCATTGAGTCGTGCCGGAGAGCGAATCGTTCAACTCTATGAGAGCTGGGGTAAACCGGAAAAAGTCGCGGAATGGCAAGTGAAGCGCGTGCAATTGCAGTAGGAATAGGAACTTTGTCCGGCAATCCGTCAACGTGAACGCCCTGGTGAAAACTCCGGTGCGCGATACCAGCCTCGATCTTCGCGAGCCTCCGCCGGAAATCAATTGTGCGCCAACTCTGTGAGTTAGTGCAGCACCGAATCAATCGCTGCCCCGCTGCCGGCGCCGCGATCCTGCGGACGGGCCCAACTGGAGTGGTTACGAAATACGTGGTGATGCGGGCAATTATGCATCGGTGATCGGTCAGTGGTATGTGCCGACCATCCAAATCGGCGAATCGGGCTACGCGTCACTTCAGCGACTGGTTTTCGGCAACGTTGCTGGCTGTTGGCGTTGGTACTGCTACAGCCCAAGTCGTCACCACCCGCCTTATCCAGATGGGCGAGGAAGTCCGGGGGCCAGACGATCTTCACCTACAGCCGTAATAACGGGTCTCTACTGTGCTGCTCCTGCCGCTTCGCCAGTAGCACACTCCGCGTGTCCGCACTTGCAAGCGATGGAGAATTCTTTGCCCGCGCTTTCACAGTACCGGCTGCAATACTTGCTCCCCTTCGCTACGGGACATTGGCAACCCGGATGGGCGCATTTTTCCATTTTCTTTTCGGGCATGATCCACCAGCCTTTCCTTCCGTTTCTTCAGTTCTTCTTCGGCACGAAACCAGTCCACTTCGGGGCTACCTAGTGGACACCCTCGTTCCGTCCACATCTGGTAAGCGCGAGCAGAGATTTCGTCATGATCAGCGGTTTCTGGGGTGGCCACTACAACGGCCATTTTCGACTTTGCCACAACTGCCTCCTTTTCCAGCGGGGGAGGTGGCCATGAAACCGAGTTATCAATTCGGTTCAGCCAAGTCTGAACTGTTCATCCGGCGATGTCAATGGCTTGAATCGAGGCGGCTGGGCTTGGGGTTCCACAAACATCTGCTTTCCGCCCCCTACAAAACCACGTCAGCGGGAATTGAAATTGCGCCATCCCGCCACTTGACAGGGCCGAGTCATTAAAAAAACCAACTTTCCCGCTAATTTTTCCCTTCGACTACGCATGTAGAGGGTAGGAGGGTAAGCGCAATGGAAGATTTCAAAAAACAGAGCAGTGCTGGCGAGTTTGCTGACACTCAGGAACCGCCAAGTGAAGTATTGAGCGAGAACCAACTGGAAACGATCTCCGGTGGTGGAGACAAAATGCCATTTTTGAACATTACCATGGAGCAGGTT
>JASHOO010000317.1 GCA_030041035.1 Bryobacteraceae bacterium
TGATGGAGCGCCGCTGGGTCAGATGGCGAATCGACTTGGTCTAGATACTTCGGACGCATACTGATTACTGTTGGTAACAGCCCAACCATCCACCTAACCGTTAGCGAATTACATGGGGATTTATCACCAGGAATTTTTTATTGCGCCGCCGCGCCCTTTTTCATCAGCGCGGGCCAGTTGACGATCAGGGTGAGCGGCTGGCTCACTTGTTTCTCGGGCGTGGCGCGCACCAGAAACCGCCGGCCGTCGGGCGCGATTTCGTAGGGACAGTAGCCGTCATTGGCTACGGGCAACGCAAATAATTCGCGCGGTGCGGATGGCTCTATTGAGTCAGGCCCGCGCTTCAGGCTGACCTGCATCAGCTTCAAGTCCGGCGACATCCACAACAGCTCGCGCCCATCCGGGCTCCACTCGGGGAATTGGCCACCACCAGTCGAAATCCTCACCCTGTTACGCGTTTCAGGAAAAGCGTCTACATAGATCTCGTTGCGGCCGGATTCGTCTGACTGATAGGCCACCCAGTGTGGCTCGGGCTCCGGCGAAAAGCGGCCTGACCGCTCGTCGAATTGGGTGCGCAGATAGGGCCTCGGCTTCGCACCCGGCGGAACCCTTCCATCGGGGGTCATTGGCAAAATCCAAAGGTCGTTTCCCGGCCCTGCGCCAATTTCGCTGTACAGCAGAAAGCGTCCGTCGCGCGACCAGTCATTGGGAAATTGAGTGTTTGATGACTGTATCAGGCGCTGCTCGTCACCGCCCCCGGTAACCGCCTTGCGAAACAGATTGTATGGGGAACCTACGGCAAACACAATCGTGTGGCCGTCGGGAGACCAGACGGGAAAGCCTTTGAGCCCGGGCGTCGAGGTGAATCGGTTGGTAACGCCGCGGTCCGTTTCCAAAAGCCAGAAATCCCGGCCGCTCGGCTTGTAGCGAGATGCCACCATGCGGCGTCCGTCGGGCGAGATCCGGACGGTCGTGTATTCACCTGGCTCGCCCGCGACACCCAGCGCCTTGCCTTCGCGGTCGAACCAAGTGAATTGGATCACCGAACCGGCCTCGCTGTAGAGCAAAAGCTTGCCCGAAACGGCCGCGTTCATCAGGCCAGCTCCCATCGTTGCCACACGATCGGCGAGGATACGAACTTCCCCGGTAAGCTGGAGTGCCCCCGTATCAAATTCCTGGGCTACCAGCTTGCCGGCACGCTGCCACACCAGATAATCTCTACCATCACCTCCAGGCACGTACAACGCTTTGGAATCCGTGGTCAGAACGTGAGCCCGTTCATTAGGCTTTTCCAGCGAGGCGGCATAGACGCCAGTGTTCTCCGGCTTGTCACTTAGCACCCAAAACAGAAAGCGGCCCTTGGGAAGCGCCTGCGGCCAGAGATGAAGTGCCTCGCCGCGTGACCGATCTAACGTGGTGAGAGGCGAAAGAGCTCCCCCCGAGGCGGATACCCGGAATAAACCGGAGGCGAGGCCAACAATGATCTGGCCGTCGCTGGTCCAGGTTCCGCCCAAGACACGCCGGACGTCACAGATCGGCAGAGGCGTGCCACCGGCAATATCCACGCGCTGCAGTTTCCCCGGTGTAAAGAATGCGACGGACAGGCTGTCCGGCGACCAGAACGGGTACGAAGCATCCTCGGTTCCCGGAATCAGCCGTGCGGCCGTTCCCTCCAGCCGGCGTACCAAAAGTCCAGTCTTCCCGTTCACGGTAGCTACAAAAGCGGCACTACGGTCGTCTGGCGACAAGGCAACGCCGCCGATGTTCAGGCCGAAGGCGAACTGGCCTCCTTCGGGCGGATCGATCTGAAGGCGTACCACGTCTTGCTCCGCCGGCGGCTGGCGGAGACGGGCTATTGTGAAACCGCCCGCAAACGCACTAATCAAAAGCGTCACAGCGGCGATTCCTACCCACATCCGGCGGCTGGGCTTAGCCGATACAACAGGCGGCTGATCCAGCACCCACGAAAGCGCGGCTTTCAAATCTCGCGCGGTCTGAAAGCGCTGGTCGGGGTCCTTGGCCATCGATCGCTTCACCACCCGATCGAGCGGCCGTGTGGCATCGTTTGGATTGTTGGCGAGCGGAGCCGGCTCGCGCTCTAGAATCGCCGCGATCACGCTAGCGCTGCTCGATCCATCAAACGCGCGCTTGCCCGAGAGCATTTCATACAGCACACAGCCGAAGGCGAACAGGTCGCTGCGTGCATCGGCTTCCTTGCCCTGCAACTGCTCCGGCGACATGTATCGCAGGGTACCCACAATCTGCCCCTGATCGGTGAGTGCGCGCGTCGGGTCCATCTCCTTAAGAGGAGTGGCTTGCTTGGCCAGCCCGAAATCCAGCAGCTTGATCCCTTGCTTAGTGACCAGGATGTTGGCCGGCTTCAGATCGCGATGAATGATGCCTTTCTGGTGCGCCGCATCGAGAGCATCCAGAATCTGACCGGCGTATTCGACGGCCTTGTCGAGCGGCAGCGGCCCTTTCAACGGCGCCCCCTCGACGTACTCCATCACCAGATAGTTAGGACCTACATCATGCAGCGTGCAGATGTGGGGATGATTCAACGCGGCGACAGCTCGCGCCTCGCGCTCGAAGCGATCACTGAATCTTTCTTGTGAAACCTTGATGGCGACGGTCCGATCAAGACGTGTGTCGCGTGCCTTGTATACCTCTCCCATTCCGCCGGCTCCAATCAGTGCGAGGACTTCGTAGGGGCCGAGTCGCTCTCCCGCAGTGAGAGGCATATGGTTGGTTCAATACAGTTTACGCGAATTGAAAAGAACAGGTAATGTCAGACGGCCTGGGCTTCTACCAATCCGACTGCGGGTATGGTCGGAGAGTGCTTTCTTAGACTAGGCAGACGATTCGCTATTGATAGCAGCCCTAGCATCCACCTAAGCGCCGAGCACGCCGAACTCCGGTCGCGAGCAGCCTGTTCGCCATCTACGCCAGGTTCATTCGCTGGAGCAGTCGCTGGTAGCGCGGGGCGGTGCGGTAGGGGTCGAAGAACGGCAGGCTTTGAATATCGAGAAGCACCTTATCGCGGTGCCGGTAGGCCAAGTCGAGCGCTTCAAACATCGCGTCCATTTCGCCGGTGGTGGCGTAATAGATCGCAGCGCCGAGGGTGTGACGGTGCGAGTCGGCGACCTTCCGCGCCCATTCCCGGCTGCGCTCGTGATCGCCAGCCTCATAGTAGGCCGCAGCTAGCGATCCCACAGCCAGGTTGTACCAAGGCGCCAACTCGACAGCTCGCTTCAAGCTGGTAATCGCTTCCTGTATGGAGCCTGCGCGAAGTTGGGCAAAGCCCATCACTAACCAAATCAAGTGTTGGTTCACATCAATTTCCAGGGCTCGGCGCGCGTACTCAATGGTTTCCCGGTATTGTCTGGCAGAGAAAATAGACCAAGCCATGCCGAAGTGATCAAGAGTGGAAAGTGGATCAATCTCTAGTGCCAACCGACTTTGTCCCATCGCCTCCGTAAATCGTCTCAACGGGAGCAGATAATAGATGGCGTATTGTACTCGGACCCTGGGCGGGACAGGTTCGGCCGCCATGGCCTGACGAAAATGTGCTTCGGTCGCTTTCCAGTCATAGTCGCGGATGGCTGCTATAGTCCCCAGCACGCTGTGGGCCTCACTGTTGGCAGGATCGATGGCCAGCGCCTTTTCCGCAGCCGATTTCGCCAACGGCGCCACGTCCACAGTGGGTTTTATGCCGAACACCGCTAGCGCGTAGTAGTAACCCGCCAGTCCGCTGTAAGCCGAACCGTAATTCGGGTCGATGGCCAACGCCTGCTCAAAGCACTTCTTCGCTTTCTCCAGGCTCTCCGGCGTGAAGCGCATACGGTAATGTTGCCCTTTTAGGTAATTCTGGTAGGCTTCGATGTTCACGGTCTGTGTGCGAGGAGCGAGCCGTACTTTGAGCGCTTCCGAGATCGCCTGGCCGATTTCGTCCTGCACGGCGAAGACATCGGCCATGTCACGGTCGTAGCGCTCGGACCAGAGATGGGTGCCGTCGGCAGCATTGATTAACTGCGCGGTGAGGCGGAGGCGGTTGCCAGCGCGGCGGACGCTGCCTTCGAGGATCGTCCGCACACGCAGCGCCTCGGCGATCTTCGTGATGTCCTGCTCCTTGCCACGAAACGCGAAAGAGGAGGTGCGCGCAATCACCTTCAGGCCCGGAATTTTGGCAAGCAG
>JASHOO010000029.1 GCA_030041035.1 Bryobacteraceae bacterium
GCCGGTGCAGAACAGCGCGGTCCAGTTGCCGTCCCAGTTGTAGTGGACGGTAACAAATTGCCAGAAGACCATCAGAGCCGCCGCGAGAGTTGCCCACGCGAGCGAGACGCGCGGCGCGCTCGGCCCTTGGCTGAGATCCGATGGCAAGACGAAGTATGCCACCCTGCGGGCGCTGCCGCAAGACCGATTAACGCGCGGCATGTTCGAATGCAGATGTTACGAAGCCGGCACGACCGACTGGGCCGGCGAGAGGGAGAAGGGGCTCTCGTTGTTATTGTTGTCCACGGCCGTGACCACGTAGTAGTAAGTCTGGCCCGGCTGGACGGTAGAATCCGTGTAAGTCGTGGTCGCCACCAGAGCCGAATTTACTTTTGTAAAAGGCCCGGAGGAGACGCCGGACCGGTACACATTGTAGCCGGCGACATTGGATGAAGTGCTGGCGGCCCAGCTCAAAGTGGCGCTAGTGGGTGTGACACCCGGGCCCGTCACGCATGGCATGCCGAGCAAAGCGTTCACAATACGCTGAAGGGCGATGACGTTGCACACCCCTGCTCCATCCAGGTTCAAGGTGCAAGCCAACAGGCCCAGATCCATGTTAATAGCCAACTGGACATCTTCGGCGTTCACAGTGCCGCTGTTGCTCACGTCGCAAGGCTGGATCCCGGCACCGACGGAACCAACGCTCACTCCAGTAGGAGATGCCGGCGGCGGAGTCAGCAGGCCGAATGCGCCCACGCCCGATGTCGTGCCCACATATACCTTGCCGTTGGCAATGGTGGGCGCGATGAACTTGTTCCCCGTGCCGAACTGGTCGCGGCCTCCCGCAGCCTGATTGCTGTTATAAAGTTCGGTCAACGTCCCGGCATCAAAAGCATGCAAGACGGCCGGACTGGTATTCTCCGCTGCCCAGACAATGGCGTTGTTCGTATTGTTTGCGGAAATACTAGGGATCGTGCCCGGATATCCGAACGAGTTGCTGGTCTGTGCCACTGCGGTTGTCACGAGCTTGGCGTTCGAGAACTGAAAAGCCTGGATGGGGCTGCCGACCGAGCCGTAATAGATCCTGCCGTTGAAGTACGCGGGCTTGGCCCAGACGCCGCCGGGCAGACCGCCGGCCAGCTCCTGATAAATATTGTTGTTGTTGGAGCTGAACTTGCCCATGGAGTCGCGGTTGACCAGATACAGGTTGCCATCCTTGCCCGCGCCCACGGCCAGGTGCCAAACGTTGCCGGAACCATCGGTCTGATCGGGAACCAGCATGACGCCTCCCGAGCCGAGGTCGGTATCCGTGTCGTTTTCCGCCGATTCGTTGTCCATCTCGAAGTAATCGGCGACCGCGAGACCGCCCGACGTCGAGATTTTCAGGAAGGCATTGCCGAAATCGCCCTCATCCGGAAATCCGCTGCTATTGAGCGTCGCATCGAAATCACCGTTGCCATCCAGCAGGTAAATGTTAGCCGAGCTGTCTGCGGCAAGTCCGCCGCCGGCCATCCAGATTCCGCCTTCGCCGCCATTGGGGACAACGTTCAGCACGGTGACCTGCGCCAGAGTGCCCGCATTGTAGCCCATGACCCAGCCCGTGTACGGCTGGTCGTCACAATGCGATCCCCAGGCGGTGTAGACCACGCCGTTGAGCAAAAGCAAACCCGGCCGCTCCTTATATTGTTTGGGATCGAAAATCACCAGCCCGCCCGAGCTGTTGTCGCCCGTGCCCGGATACGTAGCCTGCACGGTTACCGGTCCGCCGAACAGCTCGGCGCCCGTCGTCAGATCGAGCGCGTGCACGCGCTGAAAATAGCTCGAGCTGTTCTTCGACATGGCGACGACATAGATCGCCCCATTGGGACCTTGCGTGCGGCTGATCACCGGTGTGGACGTGATGCCGATCTCAGGCGTGACCTGGCTGCAGCCGCGGTCGTCTGAGGTGGTTTCCCCCGAACCGAGCGTCGTGACTTGCCAGAGCTGTGAGCCGGTATCGGCGTCGAAGGCATAGACGCTCGCATGTTCGGTGGCCACGATAAGCAGATTGTGTGTGCCCTGGCCGGAAATGGTTACGTTTGAGACGTACAGCGGCTGCGCATCGACCTTGCCATCCACGGAGAGCGTGAACAACCGGCCGAAGGTGCTGGACTTGACATTGGTCGAGGTCAGCGTGGGCTCGTTCAGGTTCTGACCCGTGCGGGCAACGTCGTTATGATAGGTGAGGACGTCCTGCGCCGGCGCGGCGGAAATTCCTGCCAGCCAACAGAAAACCACCAGCAACGCAGTGGCTGAAAACAAATGCGCTCGAAGCTGTGATGGCACTGTACCCTCCTCCAGTTTCGCCCGGCGCGAGGCAGGTTTATTCAGTCAGTTTAGCCGTTCTTTTAGAAGTGACTCAATTTGCGCGGCGGAGCAAGACTGCAATTGGTTAGAAGCAGAGGGCTAACCCCTGCGACAACTGTACTGTTTCGCGTGACCAAAAAACCTGCGCACTTGGAGTGACTCCGGTCCGTATAAACCAATTATGGGATCCCTTATCAACGAGGCACGGCCGGTTCTGCGCCGCCTGATGCGCTCACCCATGTTCACCGCCATTACCTTGCTCACCTTGGCGGTCGGCATCGGGGCCAATACCGCGATCTTCAGTGTTTTGAACGGCGTTCTGCTCAAGCCACTTCCCTACCCCCATCCCGACCAGCTCGTCGGTGTCTGGGAAACGGCGCCGGGGCTCGGCCTGTCCGATTTGAATGCATCCCCCTGCACATATTTCACTTACCGCGAGGAGAACCGTACATTTCAAGACATTGGCTTGTGGCAAACCGACTCGGTCAGCGTTACCGGCAGCGGTGAACCGGAACAAGTCGACGGGCTGGCGGTCTCCGACGGCGTGCTGCCGATTCTCGGAATCCAACCTCTCCGCGGCCGCCTGTTCACGCGCCAAGATGATTTACCGGGCAGTCCGAAGACCGTCGTGTTTTCTTATGGTTACTGGCAGCGTAAGTTCGGCGGCGACCCGTCCGTCCTGGGCCGAAGGATTATCATCAACGGAGAGGCTTGGGAAGTGATCGGCGTCATGCCTGAGAGCTTCCGCTTCCTGGATCAACACGTCTCCTTGTTCCTGCCTATTCAACTCGACCGTGGCAAAACTTTCATCGGCAATTTCGGCTGGCAGGGGATTGCGCGACTGAAACCGGGCGTTACCCTCGCACAAGCCAACTCCGATGTCGCCCGCATGCTCCCCATGATGATCAGAAAGTTTCCGCCGGCGCCGGGAATGAACCTCAAGATGTTTGAAGAGGCACGGCTCGGCCCGAATCTACGGCCGCTCAAAAACGATGTAGTCGGGGACATCGGTAAAGTGCTTTGGGTGCTGATGGGAACGATCAGCGCGGTGCTGCTGATTGCCTGCGCCAACGTCGCTAACCTTCTGTTGGTGCGGGCCGAGGGCAGACAGCAGGAGCTCGCGATACGCTCGGCGCTCGGAGCCGGTAAGTGGCGGATCGCCCGTGAATTGCTGATGGAAAGCGTGGCGCTGGGACTGCTGGGCGGGGCTCTCGGCGTTGGTTTGGCTTACGCCGCGCTTCGGCTGCTGGTTACCCTGGGCCCAACGCAGCTCCCCAGGCTCGATGAGATCTCGATTGACCCCCGGGTGCTGCTGTTCACGCTGGCAGTTTCGCTGGTGGCCGGAATTCTGTTCGGACTGATCCCGGTTCTCAAATATGCAGGACCGCGGCTGGAATCGGCTCTCCGTCAAGGCGGCCGCACAGCAAGCGGCGGAAGAGACCGGCATCGGGCTCGTAGCGTGCTGGTGGTGGCGCAGGTATCGCTGGCTCTGGTTCTGCTGATCACCTCCGGCCTCATGATTCGCACGATCTACGCTCTGAAGCAGGTGCAACCGGGGTTCACGCAGCCCGACCAGGTGCTGACGCTACGCGTTCCCATCCCGGAAGGGGAAGTGTCGAAGCCGGATCAGGTGGTTCTTACCTACAACAACATGCTGGAAAAAATCGCGGCCATACCGGGAGTAACCTCGGTCAGTCTGTCTGATTCGGTAACCACCGAAGGCGGGGATAACGACCCGATCTTCGCCTCGGACAAGGTCTACGCCGACGAAAAGATCCCGGCGCTGCGGCGCTATAAGTTCATCTCGCCCGATACTTTCAGGACAATGGGCAATCCGCTCGTGGCGGGGCGCGACCTGACGTGGGACGACATTTACGAGCACCGGCCGGTAGTGCTCGTTTCCGAAAACCTGGCGCGCGAGCTGTGGCAGAGTCCCGCCGCCGCGCTAGGCAAGCAGATTCGGGAAAATCCCAAGGCGCCGTGGCGGGAGGTGATCGGTGTCGTGGGCAACGAACGCGACAACGGCATCGGTGAGAAAGCGCCAACCATCGTCTACTGGCCGATGATCATTAAGGATTTTTGGGGCCAGGAATTCAGGGTGCAACGCGACCAAGCCTTCGCGATCCGCAGCGGCCGGACCGGCACCGCCGGTTTTCTGAAGGAAGTCCAGCAGGCGATCTGGTCCGTGGATCCAAACGTGCCGATAGCGAGCGTTCGGACGCTGCGCGAGATCTACGATCGCTCGATGGCGCGCACCTCGTTTACCTTCGTGATGCTGACGATCGCGGCGGGGATGGCGCTGTTGCTCGGGGTGGTGGGCCTCTACGGGGTCATTTCTTACTCGGTATCGCAGCGGACCCGTGAAATCGGCATTCGCATCGCTTTGGGTGCGCCGCAGCAGTCGGTGCGGCAGATGTTTGTACGGCAGGGGTTGCTGTTGACCACGATAGGGATGGCATGCGGAGTCGCCGCCGCAATGGCGGTGACGCGGCTGATGACTGCGCTGTTGTACGAAGTAAGCCCCGTCGACCCGGCCACCTACGGCGCCGTATGTCTGGTTTTACTGATGGCAGCGTTACTTGCGAGCTATGTACCTGCCCGGAGGGCCACCATCATCGACCCGATGGAGGCCCTGCGCGTCGAGTAGCGTTTATTCGTAGTGCAGCGCCCTCACCGGATCCACCAGCGAAGCGCGGCGAGCGGGAATGTAGGCGGCGAGCATGGTCACAGCCAGCAGGGCGGGTGCAACCAGGAGGAAAGCAAACACATCGGTTTCGGTGCCGGCCATCAGGTGCGTTAGTAGCTTTGCCGCGCCATAGCTGGCCACGAGGCCGATGCCGACGCCGCTCAACCCAAGCACCAGACCCTGCCGCATCACCATGCGCAAGACGGCATTGCGTTCGGCGCCGATCGCCATGCGGATGCCGATTTCGCGGGTTCGCCGGCTGGCCGAGTACGCCACCAAACCGTACAAACCGGCCATCGCCAGCACCATCCCCATCAGGCCCAGGGAGGCAACGGTCTGGATGATAATGTTCGGTCCGGCGAGGGCATCTTTCCGGAAGAAATCCTCAAACGTTCGCACGTCATACACCGGAAGGTTGGCATCCAGGCTGCGAACCACTTCGCGCAAGGGCGCCGCTAAGGCCGCGGGGTCTCCAAAGGACTCAGCCATCAGAGTCATGGTGGGTTTGGGATTCTGCGCCAGAGGAAGGTAGAGAAATTCCGTCGGCGCCTCACCGAGCCAGAGGTATTTCCCCTGTTTGGCGATTCCCACGATCTCGACCCAGGGTCCTTTTTGATTGTCCAGCCGGAAGCGCTTGCCGATAGGGTTTTGTCCCGGCCAGTAGTGTTGGGCGAGCACCTCGTTCACCACAGCCACGCGGGGCGCGGTTGCCGTATCCGATTTCGAGAAACCC
>JASHOO010000030.1 GCA_030041035.1 Bryobacteraceae bacterium
ACTATTCGAAAAGGACGACAGTATTTTTCTTTCGCTGGTCGAGCCCGCGCAGTTTCGGCATTTGTTTGCGCCGCGGCCTCCCGCCTCGCACAAGGGTACTTTCGGGCACGTACTCATCGTGGCCGGGTCCTATGGCAAAACGGGAGCGGCCGCAATGTCCGGTACGGCGGCGCTGCGTGCCGGTGCGGGACTTGTAACGGTGGCCTCAACCGAGCGTGCCATTCCCGTGATCGCCTCGCATACTCCCGAGCTGATGACCGAGCCCCTGCCCGAGACCGCGAACGGATCCATCTCCGTCCGCGCCTTTGACTCCGGCGTGCTGACCGAGATCGCGCGCAACAAAACCGTCCTCGCGATCGGCCCCGGCCTCACCACCGACCCGCAAACCGTGGCGGTTGTGCGGCGCGCGCTTCAGGAGTTCGCCCAGCCCATCGTGGTCGATGCCGACGGGCTCAATGCCCTCGCCGGAACCGAGTGGTCCGGAGACAAGCGGCTGCGCGTGCTCACGCCGCATCCCGGCGAAATGGGCCGTTTAACGAAAAAGACAACAGCCGAGGTCGAAAACGACCGGGTCCACGTTGCCCGCACGTTGGCCTGCGAGCGCAAAGTGCACGTGGTGCTCAAGGGCTACCGCACCCTCATCGCCTTTCCCGATGGCCGCGTCTGGGTCAATCCTACAGGCTCGCCGGCCATGGCCACCGGCGGCACCGGCGATATCCTCACTGGTCTGATCGCCGGGTTTCTGGCGCAGTTTCCGCACGATGCTGAACAGGCCGTCGCCGCGGCCGTGTACCTGCACGGGCTTTCCGGGCAGATCGGCGCTGCTGAGTTAGGGGAGAAATGTCTGATCGCAACCGACCTCTTGCGTTTCCTGCCGGCCGCCATGGAGCAGTGTGCCCACGTTCCGGACCGCGTCTGAAGAGGAGACCATCGCTCTGGGGGCGAAGCTCGCCCAAGGCTGGCCGCCGGGCGCCGCGGTGCTGCTGATCGGTGAGCTGGGAGCCGGAAAGACTACCTTGGCCAAAGGCATCGTCAAGGGACTGGGCGCCGGCGAGCCCGAAGACGTCTCCAGTCCGACTTTCACCCTCATCCACGAGTACGGCAGGGCGCGGAAGGTTTATCATGTCGATCTTTACCGCCTCGATCGGGCCAGTGAAGCCTCCCGGTTGGGCCTGGAGGAGCTGTTCGACCGAAACTCAGTAGTATTGATCGAGTGGGGAGAAAAGTTCCCTGAGCTGCTGCCGGCGGTGCGGTACGAAATCCGCATTCGGACGACTGAGGGAGATCAAAGGGAGATTACGGTTACATCCGTCAATATATGAGCCAACAACCATGGGCGTTGATACTGGGTGCGAGCAGTGGGTTCGGCGAAGCCACCGCCGTCGAATTGGCCGGCCGCGGGATGAACATCTTCGGGGTGCATCTGGACCGCCGCGAGACACTGCCCCACGCCCACGAAGTGCAGCAGCATATCCGGTCAGCCGGCCGTGAGGCCGTATTTTTCAACATGAATGCCGCCGACGACGAAAAGCGGGCCGCAACGGTGGCGCAGATTCGGGACGCCTTCGAGAAAACTCCGGGAACCGTGCGCGTGCTGTTGCACTCGCTCGCTTTCGGCGCCTTGAAGCCTTTGGTCGGAGCCGGCGACGTCGCTTCCAAACGCCAGATCGAGATGACCGCTGACGTCATGGGTCACAGCCTGGTCTATTGGGTGCACGACTTGGTCGCGAACCAGCTCATGCGCGCCGGCGGCCGGATCTATGCCATGACCAGCGAAGGTGGCGCCAAGGCCATCCCGCAATACGGCCCGGTTTCGGCGGCGAAGGCGATTCTTGAGGCCCACATCCGCCAGCTCGCCCTGGAGCTCGCTCCGCTAGGAATTACCGCCAACGCCATTCTCGCGGGCGTAACCGACACGCCCGCCCTTCGAAAGATTCCGGGTCAGGACAAGTTAGTGGCGTTTTCCAAGGCCAGAAACCCCCACGGCCGGCTCACCACCCCCCAGGACGTTGCCAAATGCATCGGCGTTCTCTGCCACGAAAATACGTACTGGATGACCGGCAACACGATCCGCGTGGATGGCGGCGAGGGATCTGTCGCTTAGCTTCACAGAAGTGAGAATCCATACGCATTAGCGGCACAGCGGGTATTGTTTTTTCTCCCGAGCCTACTCACACTGAGGTCAGGGAGGTGAATGACAAAATGTGTGATTACTCACTGCACGGCTTACCCAACCGCTTGGCGCGGGAAGGCGAAGACTTGGTGGCGCACCGCTTTAGTACCGGCGCAATCGGCTTGGCAGCCCCGGCGGATGTGTTCCGGCAAATGCAATCCCGGCCCGGCAAGCAAAGCTTTTGGGCCTCCATCAAGTCCGTGTTCCTGCCGCCGCTGGTCTCGGAAGCTCCGGCCGTGTGCATTCCACCCGGAGCGACGCTGCTGCTCACCGGCATTCCGTCCAATCTCCAGCGCGAGTTGGGCATCGGTTCTGATGAAACCGTGGCCTTTACACAAACCACCGCTATCGCCCAAACATTTCACGACGCGGTGAGATTCTCCAACGGCCGTCAGCTTCTGCTCCAGTTTCTCAAAGAGGGTCAGCGCGTGCGGGTGCTGTCGCTGGGAGGTCAGGAGCCGGAGTACGCGCCCGAAAAAGTGGGGACGGAGGAGTTCACGCCCTTCGCATGATTTTGTAGCCCTTAGATTCAAAGGTTTGCGAGGCGCCGCGACACGGAACTCGTTCGCCGCAGCTATATTCTGAAGGCAAAAGCGGTCGGCTTGCCCGTACCGCCAACGTTGCTGCGCAGCAATGCTCGCTGTCAGGGCGAAGCCGCACCTCCCCCGGCCGGTTCTCGCCCGGTGATACTGTTTTCCGGCGCCCCTAGAAAGGCTCATGGCGTGACTGGCCTTCGTGCCAGATCACGCTGACGGAAACTCAGAGCGTCCAGGGAAGAATCCGATACGTCGGGCTTCCACCCGGCCACTTTCGCCTTCGCTGGGCGCGGATCACCGCGCGCGGTCTCCCTGCCTGGTGGGGGGCCGCGCGTTGACGTTTTTGTGCTGCGTTGACCCAAACCGCAAGTTTGCGGTTAACTGATGACAGAATGCCGGGTTACGACCAGGAACTGGCGGCGATTGTCGCCGAGCTGAACCGGGCGGCGACCGGATCGCGCGCAACCCAATCCGGCCCACCCCAGAGCACCGCCAGCCTCGATCAGCTACTGGCCCACGCAGCCCAACGCCACGCCTCCGACCTGCTGCTGATTGCGGGCGCGCCGGTCGCGCTGCGCATCGACGGGGTTCTGGCGCCGGCCGCGGGACCGGAGTTGGGCGCGGAAGACACGCGCAACCTGCTGCTGCCGCTGCTCACACCCAAACAGGCGCAGGAACTCCAGCAAAATAGATCCACCGATTTCTGCTTCTCGCGCGAGTCCATCGGCCGCTTCCGCGCCAATGTGCACCACCAGCGCGGCTCTCTGGCGGGGAGCATCCGGCTGCTGCCGGCGCGCATTCCGACGCTCGAATCACTGCACCTGCCGGCGACCTTACATCGCTTGACCGAAGCGCGCCAGGGACTGATCCTGATCACAGGCTCGACGGGCTGCGGCAAGAGCTCGACACTCGCGGCTCTCATCGATATCATCAACACCGAGCGGCGCGACCACATTGTGACCATCGAAGACCCGGTCGAATACGTTCACGGCAACCGAAGCTCGATCGTCGAGCAGATCGAAGTGGGCCACGACACGCCGGAATTCGCCAGCTCCGTGCGCAGTATCATGCGCCAGACTCCTGATGTGATCCTGGTGGGGGAGATGCGCGACCCGGAAACCATCGCCACGGTGCTGACCGCGGCGGAAAC
>JASHOO010000318.1 GCA_030041035.1 Bryobacteraceae bacterium
ACCAGAATGCCGATGCCCACAATGATCTTCATCGCCCCGCCTGCGCTACGTAGGGGCCAGGCACGCCCGGCTCGAGCGGTCTCAGCAACCGCAGCGCCGGCCGCGTGTTGTACTCTTCCCGGTACGCCCGGTGCTCCGCATCATCGGGAAAATGCTCTGACGCCGGATATGGATACGCGCTCATGGCATGGAACGGCAGCGGCTCCACGGATTGCGAAAACGCCGTGTTGTAATCGCCATCCTTGGCCCAGCCGTCCACCAGCAGCAGAAAATCGCGCTGCCATCCGGGCCTGAGCGCCGGCAGGCGATCCGCCGGAAACAGCAGCCGCAGCTCATCGCCCGAACCCATGATCACCAGCCGGTCGTCCGCGGCTTGGACGAGCGGCCGCACATCGCCGTAGCGCGTGTACATCCCCGGCGTCGGATTCCACATCGATACCGGCATCCACGTCTGGTAATCGAACTGTTCCGGCTGCTTGCGTGCCGGGTCAATCTTGGGCCTCGAGAAACCGCGGAAATGCAAATCGGCAACTTCCGCATCCACCGGTGTCAGGCGCGCTTCCGGCGCGCGGGAACTCTCGCTCAAAAAGATTTCGTCCCAATACACGCACAGGTTGGTCACAATACGCACTTCGCGTGACGCCGACAGCCACTTGCCCGTCAGATCCACCGCGATCGTCTTCGGCTTCCCCGCCGGAATGCCCATGTCTTCGATCACCGTCTGCCATTCACCACGCGCGTTCTTCACCTGCAAATACGGCAGGATCAGCCCGGCCTTCGATTCCTGCGCCGCGCGCAGAAACGTGCTGCCGTCCGCCCAATCGACCCACCCATTCAGAATCAGCACCGCCTGCCCGTCGCGCGCCGCGTTTCCGAAATCCAAATCGAGATGGTGCAGCTCCGCCACGCCGTTGTAGTCGCGGCGGAATCCATCCGGATACGTCTGGTCCCGCTTCAACAGACGCGGCAGCACGTCGCGCCCCGCCGAATCCCGCGCCGCCACGGGGTAGATCCGCTGGTTCGCGCCGTATAGCCGGAACTCGGGAAATGGCGGCGATTTGAACTTCTCATTCGTGAAGATCTCGGTATCGGCCGGGTGATCCAGCGCCATCAACTGAACTTGATCGAGATACGAAACCTCTCGCAGCTCTTCCGTGACGCGGATCTCATACTTCCCGTCGCGCTCCGCGAGAGCTTCGCCCGGAATCTGCACGTACTCCTGGTGGTCGACCGGAAAATATTGCCCATCTCCTGAGCTCGCTCCCAGCGGCGCCACGCCCAGCACGTCCGTAATGAACTGGAATCGCTTCCCGTTCCAGGTGAAGATCATGGGACACGAGCCGGAAAGCCGCTGCGACTCCTGAATGTTCAACGCCGTCAACACCGGCTGCTTGGCTTCGTTCTGGATCAAACCGTTGGGCCAGGTGATGCGCACCGTGTCGGCTTCCTTGTATCCACCCAGCCCGAACAGAAGCGGTACGCCCGCATAGATCCGCTTCTGATAACTCAAGCCCGCCTTCACCTCAACCGTGGCGTCCGGGGCCAGCTTCAGATTCTTCACCCCCACGATGCCGATGCGCATCCAGTTGTTCTGGGTTGGCGTTTGGTTTTCATAGACGTGCAAGCTGCCGTCCGTCGTGACCGTCGCCAGGTCCGTCCGCCCATCGCCGTTGAAATCCGCCGCCACAATCGCCGGACCCAAAACCACACCGGAGGGCCAATCCTGCCGCTCGAATTTTCCATCTCCCAGATTTCGTTCGATCGCTCCCATACTGACCAGGTCCGCGGCTCCCCGATTTTCCAGATCCGCAAACACCGCCGGCCCGTCACCTAACAGTTTTCCAGTGCTCCGAAGAAATCCCAGACGATTTTCCATGAGCAACACGCCGGGTCCCAAGAACACCGCAAGATCCGGAAACCCATCGTTGTTGAAATCCTCGGCGATTACATCCAACGCCGCTTGCGGGATCTCCTTGAGGGGCATCGGTTCATACTTCCCGTTCAGCCTGTCACGGTAGATCATGCCGGGGTGGTCGCGATATGCCACCGCCAGATCGCTGGCTGCGGTATCGTGCCGCACGGCAAAAACGGCTCCGGCCACCGCGTGGCCCGGCGCAAACGGGAAATCCGCCGTCTGATTGCTGAAGCCGGCGGTGCCGTTGTTGCGCATGAGAACCGGGTGTTCGCCCAGCAGCATCAGGTCGAGGTCGCCATCGTGGTCGTAATCGATCCAAATGGCGTTCTCGTAAACCCCCGGCGGCAACGGAGCTTCGCGCTTCTCAAAAACTCCCTTGTTGTTGTGATAGAGCGCGGCTTGGCTGTCCGTAATCACGCACAAATCCGGAAGCCCGTCGTTATCGAAATCCCCAACCGCAATTCCTCGAACGTTCTTCAGGCCCTCGAGACCCGACTTGGCCAGCGGCGTCGCACCGTCTTTATATATCCGCACGCCTTCGGTCGACCAGGCAATCAGATCCACTTTTCCTTTGCCGTTCAAATCCGACGCTGCCAATCCCGAAGTCCTTGAATCGAAATGACCTTCGAGAGTGTGGCCGACGAATTTCAACGGCACCCATGGCGCCTCGGCGGGTTGCGGCTCAACGGTTTCATAGATTTCCGCGTAATAGCTCCACTCCATGTCCTCGGGTACGGCCGCGCCGGCGGTGCGGGCTTTAATATCCTGAAAAATCTTCAACTCGCGTGCCGCGTCTTCCGCCCTTCCCGCCTGGCGGTACTGGTTAAACAATTGAAAATGCGGCCCCGCCAGGTTCGGATTGAGTTTTTCGGCGATTTCGAGCTGTTGCAGCCCTTCTTTTGGTTTTCCGGATAACCTATAGAGAACGCCCAGGTTGTAATGCGTCACCGGCTCGTCCGGCACGAGTTTTGCCATGCCTTCCAACTGCTCGATGGCCTGCTCGTAATCCCCTTCCTTTTTGTAATTGATCCCTAAGTTGAACCAGGTGTGTGGGATCGAAGGGTCCTGCTTCTGCGCCTGCTCCAGTTCCGCCACGCCCTCCTTGGTCTGGCCGGCGCGCAGCAGCGCCAGCCCGTAGTTGATGCGCTCCCGGGCCGAATCCGGAGCCAGATCGAGGGCTTTCTTAAACTCCTCAACTGCTTCTTTTTGTGTGGTTGGATTTTCGTAGAAGGCTTTGCCAAGATTGCGATAATGCCAGAGTAAGTCTTCACGCTGGCGAGCAGCATCGGCGCCATACAACAAAAACAGGGCGGTTGCCGGCAACACGAGGCCGCATGTCCACCAAAAGAACCGCTTCATGAGCTCGTATTGTGCCATTATCCAACCGGTTGGGTTTCGGCGAAATAATACATTCCTACTAGACCACACGGGTCTCGAACCCGGTATCCTAAACTGCAAATGCTTTCGCGCAGAGAACTGATCGCGGTAAGCGCCGCGTTGCCTGTCCGCGCGGCGCCGGCGGGCACGATGTACCTGTGTATGCATCAGACCACCTCTGCCGGATCGAGCTTCCGGGCATCGCTTGAAGGCTATGCGCGGGCGGGAATCCGCTGCGTTGAAGTCATTCCACCGCTTCTGACCGCCTTCCTGAAGCAGGAGAGCGCAGCCACCGCCAAGCGGCTGATTGCCGATTTGGGATTGACGGCGGTTTCGATGGGCGGCGTTCGCGGCCTCGCGGAACCGAACCCGGGGCGCGCCGAGGCGCTCGAACAGCTCAAGCGCGTTGCTGGACTGGCCGGAGAACTGAGTATCGACCGGATTGTTTGTCCGTGCGGAACCAGCGAAAA
>JASHOO010000319.1 GCA_030041035.1 Bryobacteraceae bacterium
AAGAACGGTGGCGTGCCCCAGCCAGGCGGCGTACAGACCGCGATCGGGCCAGCGCTCGGGCGCGGGATGGTCCTTGGGCACGAGAATGGGCCGTCCGATTTCCCGGCTATACTGCTGCCAGAAAGCGGGAGCGGCGCGGTAAACAAAGGCTCCCAGCGCACTGGCGCCGGCGGCGCTTCCAATCAAAGCTCGACGCAACACACTTCTAATGATGCGGCGGGGCCGCCGACCGTTGCATGGTTTGCGCTATTCGGCCGGCGGCAGGCTCGCGGGATCGAAGGTGTGCGCGAGGAACGGCCAAGTCCGGTCCGGTTCGCTGTGTTATGTTCGATAGTCGCGATCGAACATCAGAATGACTCTCGTTGCGAAAGCGCCGTGCCGTGTGGATATGGCGGGCGGCACCATCGATATTTGGCCGTTGTACCTGTTCCACGCAGGGGCGGTCACTTTGAACTTCGCCGTGGACAAGTACGCCACTTGCCGGCTGGCGACGCGCAAGGACCGGAAAATTGTGCTGCGCTCGATGGACCTGGGCGGAGAAGAAACATTCGACTCGCTGGATGCGCTGCGCCGCGCGAAGAAATACAGGCTGCCCTTGCTGGCCCATCTGGTGAAGTTTTTCGCGCCAGAGACCGGCATCGAGCTGGCCACTGATTCCGAGTCGCCAGCCGGCGCAGGCATTGCCGGGTCTTCGACGCTGATCATCGCGGTTTCCTCGGCGCTCAACCGCCTCACCGGCGCGGGGCACAATATCGAGAAGCTGCGGGAGATTTCGCAGAATATCGAAGCGCAGATCATTCGCGTCCCCACAGGCGCGCAGGATTATTACCCGGCGATGTACGGCGGGGCGAGCGCCATTGAATTGAGTGAGTTGGGGGTGGTGCGCAAAGCGCTGGCCGTGGATCTCGAAGAGCTGAACCAGCGCTTCGTACTGGCTTACACGGGCGAGCCGCGCAATTCCGGCATCAACAACTGGGAGGTGACCAAAGCGCACATCGATGGCGACCGCGCAGTGCACCGGAATTTCGATCTCATTGCCGCCATCGCCAGCGCGATGCGGCAGGCGCTCGAGCGCGGCGATTGGGCCGAAGCGGCGCGCCTGCTGCGCGAAGAGTGGTCCAATCGCAAGAAAAACGCGCCGGGAATTACCACGCCTTTGATTGACCGGCTGGTGGAGGTAGCGCGGCGCAAGGGAGCCGTGGGCGCAAAAGTTTGCGGAGCAGGCGGGGGAGGCTGCGTGTTTTTTCTGGTGGAGCGCGGTGCCAAACAACGGGTGGCCGGCGTCATCGCAGCCGCAGGAGCGACGGTTCTGCCGGTTTGCGTGGCGCCGGAGGGCGTCCGGGTTCGCGCGGCTGCTGATTGACGATGCCCACCCACGCCGATCCGCTGCGCATCGCGCTTCAGGTTGGCCTCTACATCTTTTTCTACCTTCTCTTTCTGACCTTTTTTACCGTCAGCGGCATGGCGTATTTGCTGGGACTGTTTGCGGGATCGGCCCTGGGTGTTTTCATTTCTGCGGTGGCGACGAATATCCTGACGCTGCGAATCTATGAAGGCCGCAAGCTGGCGGATATCGGATTTCACTGGAACCCGATCTCGGCGCACAATTTGATCTGGGGGCTGGTGGGCGGCGTTGCCTCGGCTTTTGTGACCCTGGCAAGCCCGCTGGCAGTTCGCGCGGCCAGCTTGCAGCCCGGCGGGGCGCAGGCGCACTGGAGCCGGTTTGTGTGGATATTCGTCATTCTCATTTTCGGCGCCGCGGGCGAGGAGGTGCTGTTTCGCGGCTATGGCTTTCAGGTGCTCCTCCGCAGCATGGGCGCTTTCGCCACGATCCTGCCGGTAGGCGTACTTTTTGGACTGCTGCACTGGTTCAATCCCCACCCGACGATCACGAGCGTGGCCAACACCGCGGGTTTCGGGATTTTGTTCGGCTACGCCTTTCTGCGCAGCCGCGACCTATGGCTGCCGTTCGGTCTGCATTTCGGCTGGAACTTTACATTGCCCCTTTTCGGGGCGTATCTCAGCGGGATTAGAATAGGGGTAACGGGTTACGAGATGCACTGGAACGCCGGGACCTTGTGGAGCGGCGGTGAATATGGTCCGGAAGGGAGCGTTCTGTGCTCGGCTGTTCTGGCGGCGCTGTTCGCGTTTGTGTGGAAGGCGCCGATCCGGCCGCAGCGGAACTTGTTGCTGGATGAGCCCGTGGAGAAATGAGATGCGACCCCTGGGGGCAGCGGCGCTGGCGCTGTTGATGGCGGCGCTGCCGGTGACGCTCCACAGCGCTGACAAGCTCACTTTCGACGAAAAGGTGGAGCTGGTCCGCGGCCTCATGGCCGAGTATGCGACGGCCAGGCAGTTCGTTCCCCGATCGAAAAAGCCGCTGGACTTCGAATCCACCGGTACATATGACAAGAAGCAGTGGGAAGCTGTCGCCAAGGAAATGGGTCCGGCGGCGCGCGCCGGCGACCAGGTGCAAATCACCAAAGTCACTCTAGAAGACGACAAGATTCTGCTCGAAATCAACGGTGGTCTGAAGAGCGGCCGGCACTGGTACGACCGTGTGCAGGTGGCTGGCCCGATGGGTTCGGGGCCGGTATCGAACGGCGAGGTTCACCCCACCGCCGGCACCATCATCGCGCTGCTCTACCACAAGCCTCTGGCCAACCTGACCTCGGCCGACGTCAAGAAATCTCTTTCGCCGCTGTTGGATTTCGATAAACACTCGGCCACCGAACTCTATACGGAAAATCTTCCGCCCGCCATTCAGAAGGCAATCAAGGACAAGCGCGTGGTGGAAGGCATGAGCCGCGATGACGTGTTGCTGGCGGTAGGGCACCCCGTGCACAAATCGCGGGAGACCAATGCCGACGGCGTCGAAATTGAAGACTGGGTGTACGGCACGCCGCCGGGCAAAATCACCTTCGTCACCTTCAACGGCAACAAGGTGGTCAAGGTGAAAGAAGAGTACGCCGGGCTGGGCTCGGAAGCCGCAGGGCCGGAGCCGACGCCGCAGTAACTACTTCTCGCGTGTCTCGACCACGCGCTGCCAGGCTTCGCGAATGTTCGCGGGCGCGGCGCGTTCCAGAAAACACAGGCGAATTTTCTCGGACTCAGCCCGAGTCCTTTTATCCGGCGCGAGTTGGACGAGTGTGCCGACCGGCGTTTCAGTCGCGATCACGGCGACTTCCTCGGCCCGGAGGGCTCGGTTATAAATCCGCACCAAGCGGATCTGCCCGTGAAAACGGCTTTCGGGTCCGCCTCCGCCGCCAATCCACAACGGTTCTTTTGTCTCGAACGAGCTGCGCAGGCTGTCCCGATTGACTTTCAGCTTCTGCGCATGGCCATCGATATAGATCGCGCGTCCGGCGGCCGCGCCAGAACCGTCAAATGTCGCGGTCACGTTATGCCAGTGGTTCAGCTCGACAGCACGCCCGGTCTCGACTCGTAGCGCATCGTCAGGCCAGCGCGCCACGAGGTTGAGCTGAACCCGGCCGTCTTGCAGATAGAGCCCATACCCTTCGGCACCTGCAACATCTTTCCCCCGGGCCACGATAGCGCCGGTTGGCGCACCGGCCAAGATCCACGCAGAAATGGAAAACCTGCTATGAATGCCGAAGCGCACGGCCTCCTCGTGCTCGATATCGACATCGATGATGCGTTTGCCGTCAAACCGGTTGCCACCCGCCATGCGCCGCTGCAGCACCAGTCCACGAGTGACAGTCCAATCGACCGGCACGTTGCGCGCCTCGACGGATTGTTCCCACTGCGCCTGCGCGCGCTCAATTTCCGGTGTGAGCTTGGCGAACGCTGCTTCTGCGGCCGCCGCACTATTCTCCGGAATCGATGCCGTCGATTGAGCCGAGCAGCCGGCGGCCAGCGCCAGTGCAGCCAACTGCAACGCCGCACTCATCCCTCGTCAGGCGGCTTTCCGGCGCGCTTGACTCAAAATCTCCCGCATGCGTTTTCCGACAATGATATCCTCGCCGGGCAAAAGCGTCATGGAGACGATTTCGATATGATCCGGACTCTTCGCGGTTTTTGAGCTGGGATGTTCTTCGAGCGCAGGCACCAGGCTGGGATTATTGGAGGTGAGCACCTCGATACGCGGCTCGCCCTCGCGCAGTTTGCGGTCGCAGTCCGCCACACGGAACCCCCAAGCATCCTCATCCCAGCTCACGGTGAGCGTGGGATAACGGTTGCCGTCGTCGGGAGTGTAGATCCTGGTGGTTATACCGGGTACGGTATCGACCAGCTTCTGAATGCGCGCCACGCGCAAATTCCAGTCGCGGTTGAGAGCGTTCAGATCCATCTTGGTCCACGCTTCGACCGCCGCCAGGCACCCCATCACTTCTTCCTTGCCGACCTTCATGGCACGGCACACGGCGCCTTCCCACGGGCTGGTGTTCAGCATGGCGGCCTCGATCAGGTCCTTGCGCCCCAGCAGTACCCCGGAACACTGCGGCCCGCACAGCCCCTTGCCTCCGCTGAAGCAGTACAGATCCGCGCCCATCTTGGCGTAGAGCCGTAAATTATCGACCGGCGGGATGCCGGCTGCGTCGTCGAGCAGCATGGGCACTTTTGTGTCTTTCGAAATAGCAATGATTTTTTCCAGGGTCGCGCCCAGCGCCTGGGTATAGATCATGGCCGTATTTTGGTTGACGGCGCCGCGAACATCCTCCGGCGTTTTCGCCACTACCAGCTTTCCGCCGGCGAGGCGCGCGGCGCTATCGAACGGGTCGCGGCCCCCGTGCATGATGACCTCGTGCTTCAGGCCGGTGGTATCGGGAAGCTGCCAGATCCGGGCGGGATCGCTGCCCGCAATGCAGGCCGCGGTGGCCGAAGCGATGGCCCCCGCAGCGCCTGAAGTGACCATGCCCGCCTCGGCTCCGGAAAGCTCGGCGAGCCGGCGGCTGGCGGCGTGTTGCAGCTCGAAGATATCGACGAAGTGCCCGGCGGCGGCCTGCTTGGCGGCGCGGACTTCGGGCAGCTCGAGCGATCCGCTCAAGTATGTCCAGGTTCCGCGGCAGTTGATGAACGAGCGCACGCCAATCGTCGAATAAATGTTCTCCTTCCCACTCTTGCCGACCGCGCCCAGCGCCTTATCCACGAAATCCTGCGCGCCGATGTAGGCAAGCAGTGGCGCGGCGCTCGCGAGCTTCATGAAATAACGACGATCGAAGGAAGTCATAGTCGTATCTTACGCCACCGGCTTCCACCACAGATCAATGGGCTTCTTCACATTCGTGGGGCGGAACGGGAGCTCGACCTTGCGCCCGGTTCCTGCGGATTGATAGCCGGCGAGCAGCACCTCCTGCACCTGCCGGCCGTCTTCGCCCGTCGAGCGCAGCTCTTCTTTCCCCCGGGCCGCGCGCGCGAAATGATGTAGCTCCTGCGGCAGCCCGTAATTCCAGTGCTCTTCGAAAACCGGATAAGTCCAGCCCTGCGTGCTGGGAGCTTTCTCGACCGCGTAGCCGTACCCCGGCTCGCTGAAAGTCGGGATCGCGTTTCCCATGTGGAGGTCGGCATAACTCACGCCGCGGGTTCCGTAGATTTCAACGCAGTCGTCCATCCCGCCGGGCTTGGCCCAGCTATCCTCGACCAGCCCCACGGCGCCGTTTTCAAACTCGAGAATGCAGATGCTGTTGTCTTCTCCCTTGGTTTTGTCCGCGTGCGCATACGTGCCCATCT
Organism: Bryobacteraceae bacterium; assembly: GCA_030041035.1. Taxonomy (GTDB): domain Bacteria; phylum Acidobacteriota; class Terriglobia; order Bryobacterales; family Bryobacteraceae; genus QHXW01. The sequence goes on from JASHOO010000319.1 coordinate 5,689, forward strand.
GGCAGGTCACGCTCTTGATTTTCGGACGTCCCAGGAACCACCAGGCAAATGCGACGCCGTGGCAGCCCATGTCCATGAAAACGCCGCCGCCCGATTTGTCCACATCCCAGAACCAAGGCGCGTGCGGCCCGGAATGTTTTTCGCTCTGCTTTACGAGATAGACCTTTCCGAACGCGCCCTGATCGGCCATTTGCCTGGCTTTGACGTACTTCGGCGTGAAGAAGAGCTCCTCGGCGTAACCCAAAATCACGCCTTGCCGCTTGCAGACGTCGATCATCTCGTCGCACTCTTCGAGAGTCATGGCGAGCGGCTTCTCGCACACCACATGCTTTCCGGCCTGCGCGATGTCCTTCGTCATCTGGCAGTGCAGGGAGTTCGGCGCATTGATCGTCACCATCTCGATATCCTTTTCCTTGAGCATTTGGCGGTAGTCGTGGAACACGCGCGGGATGCCGTATTTGTTGGCGAGCGCTTCCGGATGTCCCGGAGTCGGAGAGGCCACGGCCACCACTTCCGATTCTTCAGGCATCATTTGAAACGATGCCGCATGAATGTCCGCCTCGAATCCAGAGCCGATGATTCCGACTTTCACTTTTCCGTTTGCCATTCAGTCTCCTCCACACGATGGTACACTCTCGTTACTGCACAATGGCCGGGAAAACCTACGACGTGATCGTGGTCGGCTCCGGCGCGAGCGGCGGCTGGGTGGCCAAGGAGCTGACCGAAAAAGGCATCGAGGTCCTGATGCTCGAAGCCGGCCCGCCGCGCGTGCCGACGCGCGATTTCACCGAGCACATCTGGCCCTACCAGCTCAAGTATCGCGGGTTCGGCAATCAGAAAAAACTGCTCAGCGATCAGCCCGTACAGCGTCTGTGTTACGCGTGTGACGACTACAGCCACCAGTTTTTCGTCAACGACAGCGAACATCCGTACACGTTCCCCGCCGGTAAACCGTTCATGTGGATTCGCGGCCGCCAGGTCGGCGGAAAGACGTTCTGCTGGGCGCGCGTCAGCTATCGCTACAGCGATTTTGAGTTCAAAGGCGCCAGCCACGATGGCTACGGGCAGGATTGGCCCATCAGCTACAAAGACCTGGAGCCGTACTACGACCGGGTTGAATCGTACATCGGCGTCAGCGGATCATACGAAGGGCTCGAACAGCTTCCCGACAGCCGGTTCCTGCCGCCCATGCGGCTGAGCTGCGGCGAGCTGGTGGCGAAGGAAATCGTTGAAAAAAAATTCGGCTGGAAATTGATTGTAGATCGCAGCGCGAATTTGACGGTGCCGCTGAACGGCCGTCCCGCCTGCCATTATTGCGACGAATGCCAGCGCGGCTGTTTTACGGCGTCGTACTTCAACAGCCCTTCGGTCACGCTTCCTGCGGCCGCGCGTACCGGGCGGTTTCATCTGGTGAGCGACGCCGTGGTCAGCCATCTCATCATGAACAGCGAAGGCAGAGCCGATGGCGTGGCCTATATCGACCGGACCACACGCGACACCCGCGAAGCCCGCGGGAAGATCGTCGTGCTCGCCGCCAGCGCACTCGAATCCACGCGCATTCTGCTGAATTCCCGCTCGCGCAACTTTCCCAACGGAGTCGGGAATGCACACGGCGTACTGGGCCATTACCTGATGGACCACACAACACTGGAAGATGGCGGGGGAACCATGCCGGCGCTCCAATCGTCGGTGCGCGAGCCCGTCGGCCGGCCCTGCGGCTACATCATTCCGAAGTACGTTAACACCGTCGGCCCCCACAAAAACAAGAATTTTCTTCGCGGCTACTATTTCGCCGGCGACGGCCGCCAGGAACTTTACGGCCATGCCGCCTCCACTCCCGGCTTGGGCCGCGAATGGCGCGACAAAGTGCGCAGCCGGATTCCCTACTCGTTCAGCGTGTACGCGCAGGGTGAATGCCTGCCGCGCTACGACAACTACGTGACGCTGGACCGCGAAAAGAAGGACGCCTGGGGCATCCCCGCGTTGCACATTCATGCCAGCTACGGCGAAAACGAACTGGCCATGGCCAAGGCCATGCGCGACCATCTGGGCGAAATCATGGATGCGCTCAAGCTCGAAGACCGCACCCCGCCGCGCGACGAGCTGAACATTTTCGGCAAGAACATCCACGAGTGCGGCACCGCCCGCATGGGCAACGATCCCAAAACCAGCGTACTGAACGCCTACAACCAGGTACACGGTGTGAAGAACGTTTTCGTCACCGACGGTGCCTGCTTCGTGACGCAGGGCTGCTGGGAACCGACCCTCACCATCATGGCGATCTCCGTCCGCGCTGCCGATTACATCGCGGATGAGTACCGCAAGGGGAACATATAATGCAGACGCGACGGCAATGGCTGATGCGCGTTGCGGGCGGCGCGGTCCTGGCCGGGTGGAGCGGCGTTGATCTCGCGGCTGCCGAGTTTCCGCCCGGTTTGTACGGGCCCTCGCGCGATCACCTGGGCCACGCGCTGGCGGGACATCCGGTCGAGCCCGGCGGTGAAACGGAGCTCGTGCAGGTACGGGCGGCCGCATTTCAACCGGCGTTCTTCCAGCCCAACGAGTACCGCACGCTGCGGCAGCTCACCGGAATCATCCTGGGTGAATCTGCGGACGCGGCGATTGTTCACGAGATTGACGAATGGATCGATCTCACGATTTCCGAAGCCGCTTCGGTCCGCGCCGCCGCGCGCGCTCTCTCGCCATTGCACCGCACGCTCGCCATTCACTTCTACGGGGCCGAACAGGTTCGCCATCTGGAAGAGTTCGATGCCCAGAGAGTCGTGCGCGAAGGCCTTGCCTGGCTGGACACGGAAGCACATCACGCGGGCGGATTTACGGAGCTGGACTCCGAAGAGCAGATGGCCCTCGTCCACCGCATCTCGGATGCAAAATCCGATAACGCCGGCGCCCGCTTGTTCACCTACCTCAAAGAGCGCGTGGTCGACGGCTTCTACACTTCCCGCGCCGGCCTGGACGAGCTGGGCTACCGCGGCAACGCCTTTTACGCCAGCCCTCCGGGGTGCGAACATTTATATGGGTGATTTTTATGCGGACTGTCGTCCTTGTAGCATTGCTCGCCTCTTCGGCCGTTGCAGGATCATCCATTAGCGTCACCGTTTCGAACGAAATCGATTACGGCGCCGGCGCCCGTGGGCGGCTCGAAAACTTCCTCTCGACGTCTTTTCAACCAGCCGAATGGGACTACCCCTATTTCCAGCAGATCTCCGGCTCGACGCTGCCGCTTTGGCGCCTCGCGCCCGAGCACATCCGCATCCAGCCGGTTTCCCAAGGGGTTCCCATGACCGCGCCCGGCCAGTGGGACTTCTCCGACCTCGATGCCGTGCTGCAACCCATCCTCGGCCTGGGCGACCACAGCCCCGAACTGCAACTCGCCACCGCGCCTTCGTTCATGAATGATTCGAATGGCAACCTGATGCCTTCCTACTTTTCGCAGTTCGCCGAGTACTGCGCGAACATGGTGCGCTACTACAACACGGGAGGCTTTGACGCCGGGGGCACGCATTATCAATCCCCCAGCCCCTACGGCGTTCATTGGTGGGGAATTTTCAACGAGCCGAACATCAACGGCATCACCGTGGACCAGTACATCACGCTGTACAACATGGTCGTGCCGGCCATGCTTGCGGTTGATCCCACCATCAAGATCGTCGCGGTCGAACTGTCCGACTTCCAGGGCCAGGCGCAACAGTATCTGCCGCCGTTTGTGCAAGGCGTTAACGCGCAGGTCGATGTGGTTGCCACGCACTACTACTCCACCTGCAATCAGGCGGACACGGACGAAACGATCATGGGAAGCATCTGGAATTTCTTCGTTCCCGACATGCTGTACCTCTACTCCGTACTCCGGAAAAATCCCAAGCTGGCGAATGTCCCCGTGTGGGTGACGGAAAACAACGTGAACGCCGACTACGACATTGGCGACGGCATCAGCGCGTGCAACGGAACGCCATTCGTATCCGACCAGCGCGGCACCAGCGCTTTCTTCGCGGCATGGCGTCCCTACATATTTTCAGAGCTGGCCAAAGCGGGCGCCGAAAGTCTCTATCATTGGGACTACGATGCCGACGAGCAATTCGGCGAAGTGGATTACGACACCGGCGACACGTACTTGAGTTATTGGGTGGATTATTATCTGGCTCATCTGTTCTCCTCCATGCCCGGCGCGGAAATTCTGCGCGTAAACAACACCAACGCCGGCGCGCTTGAGGCCTTGCCGGTGCGCAACGCCGATGGTTCGGTGGTGGTTCTGCTGGCCAATCATCACGTACGATCTTCGATGGATAACAACGGACCGGGCGTTCCCCACACCGTGGCGCTCGATGTTTCCGCGCTTGGCGCATTCAAGACCGGGCTTCTGACCACCATCGACACTTCCACCAACCCCGCCACAGGCCCCACGCCGCAAAGCGTGACTCCGGCCGCGCACATGCAAATATCACTGGATGGCTACAGTGTCGCGTTTCTGCAACTGCTTCCGGGGAAACCCGAATTTTCCTCCAGCCGCGTGCTCAACGCCGCGAGCCTGGCTGAAGGCGGCGTTGCCCCCGGCGAGATGGTCGCCATTCTCGGTTCGGACCTGGGACCTGCGTCGGCTGCACAGGAGCAGACCAGCTCTCCGGGTGTGGTGGACAATCTGCTGGCCGGTTCGCGCGTCTGGTTCGACGGCATTGCCGCGCCCCTGGTCTACGCGAGCGCTGAGCAGGTCACCGCGGTTGTGCCCTACGAGGTAGCCGGGCAAACCAATACGCAGATTCAAGTCGAATACCTGGGCGTGCCATCGTCCAGCGCCACCGTTTCCGTGGTCGCGTCCGCTCCCGGACTGTTCACGACTGATCAAAGTGGATCCGGCCAAGCCGCCGCCACCAATCAGGATGGTACGCAAAACTCTGCCGCCAACCCCGCACCCGCCGGCAGCATGGTCTCGCTGATGGCCACCGGTGAAGGGCAGACCACGCCCGCCGGAGCCGATGGAAAGATCGCGGGAGCGGTTCCGCCTAAGCCGCAGCTTTCCGTATCCGCTCAGATCGGCGGTCTTCCGGCGAAAGTGATCTCGGCCGGCGGAGTCAGTGGTGCGGTCGCCGGCACTCTCGCGATCCAGGTGCAGATACCCGCGGCTGTCACACCCGGCCCCGCCGTGCCCGTGGTGGTCATGATCGGCACTGCCAGCAGCCAGTCCGGCGTCACCATCGCGGTGCAATAAAGGCTAACCGCGCACCGCTTCCTGCGGCCGCACCACCCATTCGCCTTCGCGCACATAGCCGCGCTCGTCGTAGGAGTGGCC
>JASHOO010000031.1 GCA_030041035.1 Bryobacteraceae bacterium
TGATGCCGCGTTTCTGCCCGCTGCGCGGCCACCTGTGCCGCGCGTGACAGCGAGCACACTCCAGCGCGCGGTTTCGGTAGCGTTGTTGGTGTTGATCGTGGCTGCCAGCGGCTTCCAGCTGGTCGAAAGATTTTCGGGCACCATCCCTGAAGCAGCCGCTACGGCGTTGAACGACATCGCGCCGTTCGGCGTCGTCAATACATACGGCCTGTTCACGGTGATGACAACCTCGCGCCCGGAAATCGTCATGGAAGGATCGAACGACGGCCAGACGTGGCTGGAATACGGCTTCAAGTACATGCCGGGTGATCTGCGCCGCGCACCGGTTTGGGTGCAACCTCACCAGCCAAGGCTCGACTGGCAGATGTGGTTCGCCGCGCTCGACAACTATCGCGCCGAGCCATGGTTCGTGAATTTTGCGGTGCGGCTGCTGGAAGGTTCCCCGGACGTCCTCGGCCTGCTGGCGAAGAATCCATTCCCGTCGGCGCCGCCCCGGTACATTCGCGCCCGTCTCTATGACTACCAATTCACCACCGCCGGCGAGCGGCGCGCGACGGGGAACTGGTGGAAGCGTGAGCTCACGGGTGAATACCTGCCGGCGGTGTCCCTGCGAGCGGCTTCAGGAGAGTAGAATAGCCGCATGATTTCCTGGAAGCGTGCGGCCTTTGCGTTCTCGCTCGGTCTGATCCTGGCGTCTTCGGCGGCCGCCCAGCCGAAGATCATCGACGCTCATATGCATTACAACGGCGATCCGGCTTTCCTGAAGACGCTGCTGGCAAAGCTGGATCAGGTGGACGGCATGGCGTTTCTTCTCGTCGAACCGAAAGACCTGGACGGCGTGAAGGATGCCATTAAAGAGCATTCCAACCGCCTGGTCGGGTTTGGCGAGATCCAGCTCGATCATCCCAAGGTGCTCGACCAGATCGATCGCTTTCATGCCGCCGGGTTTCGCGGCCTGGGAGAGCTTTCGGGACCAAGAAACAGGTACGATGATCCGTCGTATTCACGGGTCTACGAGCGTGCAGAGCGGTACGGAATGCTTCTTCTTTTTCACACCGGAATCGTGAACCGCATGACGCCCGATATTCCAGCGGACATCAGTGTGGACCGCATGCGCGCGACGACGCTGGATAACATTGCGCGGCGGTATCCGAAGGTCAATATTATCGGCGCGCACCTGGGGAATCCGGATTACCAGTGGGCCGCGGAAATAGCGCGCTGGAATCCCAATATTCATTGGGACCTGTCGGGCTCCACGCTGATCAAGAAGCAGGAAGATTACACGTTTTTCAAGTCGATCTTCTGGTGGTCGGCCGTGGTCAGCCCGCACACACCAAAAGGCGGTCCGAACGCGTTTGAGAAAATCGTTTTCGGCTCAGATGTGTTCGGCGGTGAACTGGAGGAGTTCGACCGCGGCTTGGAACGTTATCACAAGATGCTGGATGCCTGCGGCGTGCCGCCCGAAGTGCAGGCTGACATTTTCAGCGGCACACTGTGGCGGCTTTTGAACAAGCAATAGGAGGTGTAAATGCCTGACGATCTGACGCGCCGCAAACTTTTCGGCGCCGCAACTGCCGGAGTATTGTTGACGCGCGTTGCGCGGGCGTCTACGGCCGGCAAGCCTGCCGTACTCGGCGGCAGTCCGGTGCGCACCGCGCCGTTTCCCTCATGGCCCGTGATGGCGGAAAACGATGAACGTGCCTGGATGAAAGTGCTGCGTGGGGGCAAGTGGAACCGTCTGGACGGGGATTACGCGCGGCAGTTTGAGGAAACTTGGGCCGCTACGCTCGGCGCGAAACACTGCCTGGCCACGGCCAACGGCACCAGCGCGCTGATTATTTCACTGAATGCGCTGAGTATCGGACCGGGCGACGAGGTGATCGTTCCACCCTACACCTTCGTGGCGACGGTCAACGCCGTTTTGATGCAGCATGCTATCCCGGTTTTCGTCGATACCGACCCCGACACCTTCCAGATCGATACACGCAAGATCGAAGCCGGCATCACCGCGCACACACGCTGCATTTTGCCGGTGCATCTGGGCGGCTCGCCTGCGGACATGGACGCCATTCTCGAGATCGGCCGGAAACACAGCCTGCCGGTGGTCGAGGACGCTTGCCAGGCGCATCTGGCGGAGTGGCGGCATCGCAAAGTCAGCACGCTCGGAGCGCTGGGCTGTTTCAGCTTTCAAGCCTCAAAGAATCTGAACTCGGGCGAGGGAGGAGCGATTCTGACGAATGATTCGGACCTCTATGGCGTGTGCCAGAGCTTTCACAATAACGGACGCGGCGATGCCGGCTCAGGCTTCGGCTATGTCCGCAACGGCGCCAATCTGCGCATCACCGAGTTCCAGGCCGCGCTGCTGCTCGAACAACTGAAGCGCGTGGAAGAGCAATCCCGGCGGCGCGAGCAGAATGCGACGTACCTGACCACCCAACTCGCGGAGATTCCCGGCATCCGTCCGGCGCGCATGTATCCGGGCTCCACGCGCAACGCCTACCACCTTTATATGTTTCGTTACGAGAAAGCGCAGTTCGCGAACCTTCCGCGCGCGGAATTTCTCAAGGCACTTAAGGCGGAGGGTATTCCATGTTCCGATGGCTACTCTCCGCTCAATAAAGAACCTTTCCTGAAGAATACGTTCGACTCGCGCGCTTACCGCTCGATTTACCCGGCGAAGCAATTGGCCGAGTGGTTCGAGCGTAATCAATGTCCCGCCAACGACCGGCTGTGCGAGGAAGCGGTGTGGTTCACGCAGACGATGCTGCTGGGGACGCGCGAGGACATGGACCAGATCGCCGAAGCCATTCGGAAGATCCAGAGTCAGGCCGGCCTGCTCGCACAGGCTGAGAGCCCGCAGTTCGGGTACAATTGAAATGTCCGTGCGCCCGTAGCTCAGCTGGATAGAGCGTTTGCCTCCGGAGCAAAAGGTCGGTGGTTCGAATCCACTCGGGCGTACCACTCCAAGTCTTTGACAAGTGGTGGCTTGCACCCGATCCGTTGATCTTCAGAGGTGTCGGTGTTTAGCGTCGTGTGCCCAGTTTTGTGCCCACCGTGTGCTGCTTGGGCCCTCTCCATCGTCGCTCTCGCGGTGTCGAGGTTCGGGTGGACATAGCGACGCGTCGTTGCAAAATCGCTGTGCCCGGCGAAGTAGGCAAGTGTGTATGGATCCATGTGCCACGACCAATGTGTCAGGCAGGTGTGCCGAAACGTGTAGGGAGGCAGGGGCTCGAGGCCGGCGAGCGCACAAGCTTTGGCGTGCCGCCTCTCGAGTTGGCCCCAACAGACCGCCCGCGCGGTGAGGTATAGTTCGCACACAGTCCACCGCCCGTCCAGGCTGTCGTCCGGCAGGTACTGGAGGCGCGGTGACGTAGACGTGCCTCCAGCCGGCATAGTGGCTCAGTGTATTCTTTGCTCAGCTCGAAGATGTGAACCCATGGCCTTCCTCGCCCGAGCGGCTAGTTCTCTGGCGTGTTCAGGGTCGCCCAGATCGCGATAGCAATCTGCTAGCGCTATCTGCGCTTCCGCCAACGCAGCGCTGGACGGATCCAAAATGTTCTCTCGCAGTTCGACAGACCGCTGGAGCAAAGGAAGCGCCTCGGTCGGGTGGCGACGAAGCAGTTCTGCTCGGCCCTCGACGAGTGCGGCACGGGCTTCAACGGCCTTCAGGTACGCCCGCACTGTGAGTCCCGATATTGCCCGGTCAACCTGCTCAGCTAGCTTCGCTGTGGCGTCTGCGTCCCCGCGGACTAGGGCAATTTCGGCTTTCGTGATGAGCAGCTTTAGAGAGTCCAGTGATGGTGCACCCGTCTCAAGGACCGATGGATGGAAAGCATCGAGTGCAGACTCTGCTTCGCTGGCTCGGCCCGCAGCAACCAACAGCCAAGCCCGGTCCCATGAGCCAAGATAGGTGGGCGGTGCATTGACGTCCTTAGCTATAAGGCCGGCTTCGTCGGTTAGATGTTGAGCCTCAGCATACCGGCCCAGTTCGATCAGAACCGACGCCTGCTGCTCCAACATCTGTCCCAGATATCGCGTGCCAGGCCGGTTCCTGCGGCGGTTTGCCACCGCCCTTGAAATGTAATCGAGGCCGTCTTCCAACCGGCCTGCGTCCGCCAGTGCTGAGCCGTAGACGAGGAATACCTGTGGTGCGTAGAACGGGTCCGCGTCGCCACGAATTCGCAGCATGATGTCGCGGGCGTGCTCGATGTGCTGTAGTCCCGCACGGGTTCGTGAGGTGGCTGCCAGAAACGCCCCCAGGCGCAGTTCGGTCTCGAGCGTATCGACGTGGTCGTTCCCGTTTACTTTCTGCGCCACGGTTGCAGCGCGACGCAAGCTCTCCTCCGCCGCTGCGAATTCCATCAATTGTTGCTGCACTTCGCCCCGGAAGGCGCAAATTCTCGACAATCTCGGGCTCGTATCGCCTTCGAGCTTCACCGACAATTGAACCGCCTCACCAAGCAGAGGCTCGGCTTCGTGTGGCCGCCTCAGAAAATTGAGTACCACGGCCTCTAAATAGAGTGATTCGGCCAATTCGGGATCGCGGGGATATTGCCGCCGAACCTCAACCGCCCGCTGCGAGTATTCCAACGCCCGCTGCAAATCCGTGCTTTGATAGTGCTGCGCGAGCATCGTGCAGAGTGTCCCCCGTAGCTGGGAATGGAAATCTCGCCTCACGTCCAGGATGCGCTTCGCCTCAAGCAAAACTGTTTCCTCTTCAGGCGCTGAATGGGACGCGAATAACGCACCTCCCAGATTTACGAGCCCCTGTGCCAGCTCTGCTGAATTGTCGCCATACTTTGTACGGGCAACAGCAACGCGTTTGCGCTCCAAGCTGGCCGCCTGATCGTCAAGGCCAAGATCTAAGTACATGCTGGCGAGGGTGCCCAGGATATTGAACTTCGCATCCGGGACGTCGGCGAGCTCACTGTCAATTTTGTTGGCGCCAATGTCGAGGAGTTCCCGGGCTGTGGTCTGCCGGGCTTTCACGGGGTCCTCCTGGAAGGAGCTATTGGCCCGGAAGATCCCCTCCAGGAAATTCTCAACAGCGGTAGCCACACGAGTTTCGCGGCGTGCGATGTGAGCCTCCCACAACGCCGCGCCAAGGCCAGTAGCGAGACTGGTCACCACCACCGCCGCCGTGCTCACCGGGATCCAGTATCGCCGTACAAACTTGCGCGCGCGATACCACCCGTTGCCCGATCGCACCCGCACCGTCCGCGATTCCAAAAACGCATGCAAATCCTCGGCAAACTGTTCCACCGTCGCATAGCGCTCCTGCGGATCCTTGCGCAACGCCTTCAGCAGAATGAAATCCAGGTCGCCTTTCAGATCCGGCGACCATTTGCTCGGCCGTGTCACTTCGCGCCCCGTGACCACCATGGCGATGGCCTGCGCCGAATGTTCCGTGAACTCGTGGGCCGGCTTGCCGGTCAGCAACTGATAGAGCAGCGCTCCGAGTGAATAAATGTCGGTGGCGGTGCTGATCCGCCCGCCCATGACCTGCTCCGGGCTGGCGTAATCGGGCGTCATCATGCGCATGTTGGTTAAGGTGGCATCCGTCGCCAAATCGAGAATCTTAGCGATACCGAAGTCCAAGAGCTTGGGCTCGCCGTCCGCCGTCACCAGAATATTGCTGGGCTTCAGATCACGATGCACGATCAGGTTCCGGTGCAGGTAACTGACCGCCGAGCACACTTTCAGAAACAGCGTGATTTTCTGCCGCGCGCTGAATCCGGCGGCAAACACGTCGATCGGCCGGCCCTCCACGTATTCCATGGCCAGAAAGGGCTGGCCGTGATCCGCACGGCCGGCGTCCAGCATGCGTGCGATATTCGGATGCACCAGCGACGCCAGAATCTGTCGCTCTTGAAGGAACCGCTCGCGCAGCGGGTCGCCCGCGCCCGGCGGCAGCAGCTTGACGGCCACCTGCTGCTTCACTTCGCCATCGACGCGTTCGGCCAGGTACACCGCACCCATGCCGCCGCGCCCGATCAGTTCCAGCAGACTATAGGGTCCGCACCGCCATCCCTGGCCCTCGAGTTGCGGCAGCGCCCGGCTGGCCGCGTCGCCGATACCGCGTTCGAGCATAGTGGTCGCGCCGGCATCGAAGGCTAATAATTCCTCGACCTGGGCGCGCGTCTCCTCGTCGATCTCATGCTCGGCGAAATAGCGCGCACGCGCCTCCGGATCGAGATCCGCCAATTCGTGGAACAACTCCTTGACGCGCGCGTTCATCGGGCCATTTCCCGGTGTAGACACGCTTGTCCCAGCCGCGGGTCGCGGCGCACCACGTGGACGGACATGGACAAGACGGTGGCCGATTCCTCTGCCGTCATACCGCCGAAAAAACGCATTTCAATCAACTGTGCCTGTAGCGGATCCGTGCGCGTCAGCCGCGTCAGGGCGTCATCTATGACGAGCAGGGACTCGTCGGGCTGGCGGCCCAGCTCAGAAACCTCGGTCGCCGGCCCTTCCTGCATCGCACTGCGCTTTTCCGCCGCGCGCGAGCGAGCGATATCCACCAGCACTTGGCGCATCAGCCTGGAGGCGATGCCATAAAAGTGGGCTCGGTTTTCGTAGGACGGATGTTGGCCATCTGCCAAACGCAGAAATGCTTCGTAGACGAGCGCGGTAGTTTCGAGCGGGCGCGCTTTGCCTTCCCGGCGTAAGTGCGCCCCCGCCAGTTTTTTGAGCTCATCGTAAACCAGCGGAATGACGTTGTTTAGCGCCTCCTGATCACCGGCATGAGCGCGCTGCAATAATACCGTGATCTCCATAGCTGCCATATTAGAGCACGGCCCACAAAGGTGAGCAAAAAAAAATGAGCGCAATCGGCCAAATTCTGCCGCCAAATCCGCAAGTATAAGTCGAGAGGAAATTTGCCCAAAACACCAGCATCTGCACTCATCTGATGGCATCTTCAGCACGAAAACGCCTCCGCTCGCGGTGAAGAATGGCAAGCGTTAAGCGGCAGGCTGCGGAAGTCTGATTCAAAGCTAGAAGGTAGTAGGATCCACACGCAGAATGAACGGGCCCCTCAACGACCATTTAGGGGACGTTATAATAAAACGCCGTGGCGGATAATGAACAGTTTGAACTGCTGATGCGCGACGTGGACGCGTGGAATAGGTGGCGCGCAGACAATCCTAGGCTCAAGCCGGACCTCTCCTGGGCGGTCATGCGGGGCGCGAATTTGCCACTGGCCAATTTGTCGTGGGCGCAATTGCGCGAAGCCGACCTGGTGATGGCTAATCTGCGTGGCGCAGATCTGCGGCATGCGGATCTGAGTGGTGCAAATCTCGTCGGTGCGCGGCTGTTGGGTGTCGATCTGACACGGGCCAATATCTGCGGCGCGGATCTTTCGACAGCAGAAGATCTGACCGAAGAGCAACTTCGCGAGACGCACGGCGACGTCTTTACCAAACTGCCGGAGGAAATGCACGCGCCGAAGAGTTGGACGGCTAACGAACCAAGGCGCAAGTGACCGGCGTCGATCTGCGTCCGATCGCACCGAGGAATTTTCCCGCTCCTCAGGCTCTCTCTGCCGGAGCGCCCGCGATACAGCCCTAATGATTTATCGCCAGGTATCGGGATAACGGTACACCCTTGATCGCGGGTGATCTGCCCGCGGCTTCAGCGGCACTTTCGGGTAGCTCTGCGTTTGGTTCCCGATGGATCTCAGTTCGGAACCGACCTTTTGGCACGACACTGTCTGGGCTATAACGCAGTCAACGGTCCGAGGTTCTACTCGCGGACGGCTCAGCACCTGTTTTGCCGGCTGAAGGACGTCGCCGCGTACGCGTCTCAGCCACAAGTTCATCGACTTGCCGCAATACGCGCTCTGCATCCATCAAGTCGAAGTGATCCGCGTTCGGAGACACCGTGATCACGTCCTCGGGGAATTCGCTGCCGAGAATACCGCTGTCGAGGTTCTCGAGTTTTAGACGGGTTAGCGCGGCCTGGGAACCTGCAGCATTCGAAAAGACCATCCGTAGCGCTGGCACGCGCTCTCGTGCGTTCTTGAACCGTCGAGCGAACACTTCGAATCCTGGGGTCTCGCTGAATCGTCGAACGATATCGGCTCCGGCCCGCTGCAACACAGCGATATCACCCTGATACTTGCGCAGCACCTTCACCAGGTATTCGTGAATGTTGAGCCACTCGTCTAGTGAAGTGGCTGTGTCTACGAGCTGCCTCAGCTCTGCGATCAAAACCTCAGGACGATCGGGAGCGATTCCCGCAAAGACGCGTGACACGAAACATGTGTCGAGGCTGATATTGCACTCAAGCGAAAGAAACGCATCTATCGGTGGCGCGGGCTCGTCAGCAGACGCGAGCAGGAGGTCAAAACCCATATCGGCACCAAGCGAAAAGCCGACCATGACGATCGTTGTTGCCTGGCACCGCCCGGCGACATCCCGCAGCCACTCACGCAGTATCACGACATGATCTGCAAGTGACATTGCCACCCGTGGGCGCCGATTGGGCTCGCAGCCGTACAAGGTCGGACTGACGCCCCGATAGGGCAGACGCTTGAGGATTGGCCCGAAATCACCGTGATCGAGGCCTAGCCCATGTAAGAAGAAAACGAGCACGTCCGAGCGGAGCTGATTGTCCACGTAGTGCAAATGATCGCCGATAATCCGAGGATCTAGGGTCGCCCGATTGAGCTTGCGGCAGACGCGTTCGCCGAGTGTGAACCGACGTTCAACCAGTTGATTGACGATCTCCGCGCGCTCGGCATTTCTCAGTTCCTTCTGTGCACCGTGCCAGTGCGATGGTCCCGACGCCGCTGGAGGCTGCGCCTGCACTCTCTGTCGTGTAAGCCGGCGCAAGTCCACCACCATCTCCCGCATCGACTGGTAACGGTCGGCCGGGTCCTTTTCCAGGGCCTTCTCCACCACCATGCGGAGCGCCGCTGGAATATCATCGCTCAGCGGTTGCGGACTGCCATGGATGATGGTTTGCAGAACCTCCAAATCAGATGCGCCGGCGAACGGCTTGCGTCCTGACACTATCTCGTAGAGCACCACTCCGAACGAGAAAATATCGCTTCGGGCACCCAGCGGGTTACCCGACGCCTGCTCCGGCGACATGTAGGCGAGG
>JASHOO010000320.1 GCA_030041035.1 Bryobacteraceae bacterium
ACCTGATGCTCCGGCTGTCCGGGTGGAGTGGGGCGCAGATGACGACGGATGATGCCGCCGATGCGGATGACGATACCGCTGGCCACATAAGCCGCGGCGCAAGCCACGAGCACCGGTTGCGAGTAAAGCCAGAGGAGAGCGATGAGGACGCCCAGCAGGATGACAGTGAGGGGGGAACGCGGGCGCAGCAAGTTCACGTCTTTGAAACTGTAATAGCGCCAGGTGCTGACCATCAGGAACGAAAGCAGGGCGAGCAGCGCCATCCAGCCGACGGTGAAGGGCCAGTAAGTGAGCGGTTCGGAATCGGCAGCGTAGACAACGGATGCGACCATGCCGGCGGCGGCGGGGATGGGTAGGCCGACGAAGTATTTGCGATTGGGGCGTCCGGGATTCTTGGGGATGGGATTTTTTTGTACGTTGAAGCGCGCGAGACGCGCCGAGCCGCACAGCAGGAACAGGAAGGCAAAGAAACTGCCCACGCCGATGAACTGATCATGCAGGGCGCGGCCGAGCGTGGGATCGATGAACTGCACGCCCCAGGCGAAGGCCAGGACGGCGGGCGCGATGCCGAAACTGATGACGTCGGCGAGCGAATCCATTTCGCGGCCGAAATCGCTGGTGGTGTTGGTCATGCGGGCGATACGGCCATCGAGGCCATCCAAGAGAAACGCCAGGCCGATGGTTTTAGCGGCTATTTCAAAGTGATGCTCGGCGCCCGAGGTGCCATCATGCGCGGCCATGGCGCCTTGCAGGGACTGGATTACGGAAACAAATCCCAGAAAAATGTTGCCGGCGGTGAAGAGGGTGGGTAGGGCGTAGGCGGCGCGAGGCGGCGGGTGGCCGGGCGAGTTGGGATCGCGGAACCTTCGCTTGAGATTCAGCCCTGGCATGCGACAGGCTCCAGAGTTTCGACGTGGGCGGACGATTGCATGAGAGGCGTGGTGTGGTTGCGGCGCGCCAGGATACTCGATCCGGCGGCGACGCGCATGCCCTCGGACACGACGATATCCCACTCCGGCCCGAACATGACGTCGACGCGGGAACCGAACTTGATGAGGCCGACGCGCTCGCCGGCAGCCACGCGGTCGCCCGGTTTCTTGGTGAACACGATGCGGCGGGCGATGAGGCCGGCGATCTGCTTGAAGACCACGCGGGTGCCGTTGCCTTCGACGACCACCGTGTTCTGTTCGTTTTCGACGGAGGCCTTCTCCTTGCTGGCGACCAGGAAACGGCCCTTTCGATATTTCACCTCGGTGATGGTGCCGGCAATGGGAGTGCGGTTGACGTGCACGTCAAAGATATTGAGAAAGATGCTAACGCGCCGCTGGCAGTGGCCTTCGGGGCGCACGGCGACGACTTTGCCATCGGCGGGCGACACGGCCACGGGACCTTCCGGGACATCGCGTTCGGGATCGCGAAAGAAATACGAGCAAAATGCCCCGAGAACAAACATAGGAGCGGCGAAATAGGGCTGGTGGGCCAGCATAAAGCCAACCCCGGCGGTGGCGAAGCCGGCACCGTAATAGAATCCGTCGCGGACCATGAGAAGAGTGCTGATTCTTATTTTCTCATGAGTGGCGTTTGGTCGCGCGGAAACAGTAGGGTCGGGCCGGGCGTGCCCGGCCCCTACGGAGTGGCGGCGATCGCGGAGATTTCAGTTACACGATTTTTGTTCCGTAACGCTCGAGTGCCTTGGCATTGAACTCGACGCCGAGGCCGGGGGTGGAGTCGAGGTACAAAATGCTTTTTTCAATGCGCGGTTTGCGGTCGTAGATTTCGAACCAGAAGGGGTCGCGGTCGGGATTGGCGAAGGACTCGAGGATGTAGCCGTTGGGGACGGACGCGAGCAGGTGCGCGTGAAGCGCGGGCTCGTGATGCGGGGCCATGCGGATGTGGCAGAGGGCGGCCATCCCGGCGATTTTGCGCCACTCGGTGATGCCACCGTGGGCGTTGGCGTCGAACTGCATGAAATCGATGGCGCCGGTTTCCATGAGGCGGCGCTCGCCCCAGCGCGTGATCTCACTTTCGCCGGATGCAATGGGGATGCGGGTGCTCTGGCGGAGCTGGCGGAAGGGCTCGTAATCGTCGTACCAATGCAGTGGCTCTTCGAGCCAGGTGATGTCGAGATCATACATTTTGTTGGAGGCGCGGATGGCGGTCTCGAGATCCCAGCCGTTATTAGCGTCGAGCATGAGGCGCACGTTGGGGCCGACGGCTTCGCGCACGGCTTTGACGCGATTGTAATCGTCGTCAATGCTGAAGCCGCCGCTGATGCCGCCGACTTTCAACTTGACGGCATTGATGCCCTGGTCGGTATAGCCACGGACTTCCTGGACGAGCTCGGGAATCCCCTTGCCTTCGCGATAGTATCCGCCGGTGACGTAAACGGGAACGGAGTCGCGGTAGCCGCCGAGGAATTTGTAGAGCGGCAAGCCGGCGGATTTCGCCAGGATGTCGTAGATGGCGGCATCGATGGAGGCCATGGCGCCGATGATGCCTTCGCGTGACCAGCCGCGCGTGGAAGGCTCGCGGCCGTAAGTGGCGGCGAACATTTTTTCCCAGATGCGGCCGACCATGAAGGGATCTTCGCCGATGACGAGATCGGCGAAGCCTTTGCGGAAGACGTCGGCGCCGCCGGAACCCTCGCCCTCGCCGGTGATGCCGGCATCGGTGTGGAGGCGGGTGATGATGCGCGAGGCCTTGGGCTGGAAGCCGCCGATGGGTGCGTTGGCCATCCAGAA
>JASHOO010000321.1 GCA_030041035.1 Bryobacteraceae bacterium
GAATCGAGCCTTGATATGATGGCTTGCATTTCATCGACAAGCCCGGAGACCTCGGTACTGGCGGTTTCGGTCACTTCTCCGTACCCAGCCATGCGCTTCGGGCGGCATTCATCAAAAGCGATGTCCACGAATCCCAATGTGACGCGGATGGAATGGAGCGATCCCAGAACGGGAGCCGGAATCGGCACGCCCTGGCCCTCCAAAATTCGAACCACTTGGCTGCGCATTCTCGCGATATAGTCCCGAATCACTTTGGCTTGCGCTTGTGAAATGTCTGCCTGAAATTTCGGAAACGGGGACTTGGATTCCGACGCGGTTAAAACCGCCTCAATTTCTGAGAGAAGCCGGTCGGCGTATTGGCAACTGGAGAGAAGGTGCCGTCGCTGCGAGGAATTGAGTTTTGCGTTTTCGTTTGAGTCGTCCATCCCGCTCAGCCTTTGCCTCTCGGGAGGCGAGTCAGCATCACTGCGCCCCCCAAGAAAGACCTGGATAGGAGTCATCTTCCCCGGAGGGGCGGTTGCGGCGAACTCCAACGCCTGCATTCATTATGGCGGAAGCTGGAATAGGTGGTCAAACCGAGTGCCCGCAGCCACGGTCCCAAGTATAATGAGGTTTAGACCGTCGGTGATGGAGCCCACCACCAACCGTCTCGAGCTCGCCTCGAGAATGATAGCTCCTACCTATAAAGAGCTATGAATCCGAGGACGCTAAACACTAACTCCCAAGCAAACGAGGCTGAGCATTCCGAGCTTCGTTCTGGCCCTGCGCCCGCTACCGCACCAGCCCGATCCGCACTGGACCTAACTGTAGAGCTGGCCGCACGCTATGAGATCTCGTCGCTTTCCGGCTTGCTCGAGAGTGTGCAGGCTGCGATTAAACTGGATGAGATCACCGTTGCGGTCCTGGGCCGATTCAAGGCTGGAAAGAGCAGCTTCCTGAATGACTTCATCGGGTGCGGGCCGGCATCAGGGCCGCTTCCGGTCGGCGTCGTTCCTGTGACCGCGGTAGTCACCGAGATGCGCTACGGCACCCGCGAACGGGCATGGGTTCAACACACAGATAGCGGCGACCGCGAGGTTCGGATCGATCAAATCGGCGCATACATCTCGGAGAAAGAAAATCCGGAGAACGCGAAGCGTGTGGAACGGATCACCATGGAGCTGCCGGTATTGCGCCGATTTCGCGGTCTGAAGTTCGTGGACACGCCGGGCCTGGAAAGCGCGCTTTCGCACAACACGCAAACATCGCTTGACTGGCTTCCGAATGCCGGGCTCGCGCTGGTGGCCGTTAGCGTTGACCCGCCTCTGTCCCAGCGTGATATCGATCTGGTGAAGAGCCTTTACCGGTACACACCCAGGGTTACTATTCTACTGACCAAAGCCGACCTGTTGAGCCAGCAAGAGCTCGCGGAGGTGGTCGAGTTCGTGCGCACTCAGCTTGCCAAGAACCTTCCCGAAGCGCCGCAGGTTTTCCCATATTCCACGAAGCCCGGATTTGAAGGCTTTCGCCAGGCGCTGGAAAGCGCTCTCATCGCAGGAACACTCGCACGATTCAACGAAGAACGCGACGCCATTCTCTGCCGAAAGGTAGATACGCTCCTGAGGGAATGCGGAGACTACCTGGCCCTGAGCCTGAGGTCCGCGCAAATGATCCAAACCGAACGTCTGGCACTCAAGCAACAGGTGGTCGGCGAGAAGGAGATGATTGACGAAGTAAAATCGGAGATCCGGCTGATTGTGCAACATGCAGCCGCAGGAACGCGATCTGCGTTGAGCCGGCAACTCGAGACGCACCAGGATGAGCTGCAGCGGAGGTTGTTCCACGAGTTTGAATGCCGGTTTCCGAATTGGACGAAGAGCCTCGGAAACATGCTCTCCTCGTTCGAAGACTGGCTCGGGGATGCGCTGCACAAAAGCCTTACCCAGCTCTCGATGCAGGAACGCAGTCTATTCCTGGCACCATTGCATAAGGTAAAAAAGCAATCCTTCCGTGTGCTGCAACAGTTTCGCGATCGTTTATCGGAGCGCACCATGCGCGCGTTCGGCGCCCCGCTGCGAACGACGGAAACGGAAATCAACGTGGTCGAGCCGGCGAGCCCGGATGTCCGAGTCGGGCGGGTCTTCGATCGAAACTGGGAGCTCCTCTCACCCGTTTTGCCGGTGTGGATGGTCAAAGCGATGGTTCGCCGCCATTTCGCGCGCACTATCCCGTATGTCATCTATCAGAACCTCAGCCGCCTCAGTACTCAGTGGGAAGAAAGCGTCAATGCCGCTCTTTGGAGTGTCGAGAAGAAAGCGAGACGGCGGTTGGATGAACTGATTGGAACGGTGGAAAGGCTTATCGAAACCAGCAGCAATCAAAGTGCCCCACAACTGCGAGCAGACCTGGAGTCTATTCATGCGGCGCAGAGTTTACTTACCCATCAGCACGAATGACAGAGGGTGCGTATGATATTCAGGTGATGCCTTCACGGGGATCGAGAAGTTGATCCGCTATCTGGTGGTTCTGGTTGGAGGCGGCGTCGGCGCCTTAGCCAGGTACATTGCGGCGTCCGCCATAATGTCCCGGTTCGGCGGGAAGTTTCCACTGGGAACGCTGGTCATCAATGTGACAGGGTCATTCCTCATTGGCTTCCTGATGACCATGCTCACCGAACGTTTCCATCTCGACCCCGTCTGGCGCTTGCTGCTTGTGGTCGGGTTTCTGGGTGGGTATACGACGTTCTCGAGCTTCGAATGGGAGACGTACACCGCCGTCCGCGAGGGCGCGCTGTGGGCAGGGATGCTGAACGTTGTCTCTAGCATTATGCTAGGCTACGTAGCCGTCTGGCTCGGCGTGATCTTGGCCCGGCGCTAACGAGTGCGGAGGAATCAAAATGCTCCAGAAGGGCGCGGCAAAGAAAGTCACGATTTTCATCAATGAAGACACGCAACACCATTTTGGATCCCTGTGCGACTCTCTCTTGACCTTTCTGCTCCACAAAGGAGTATCCGGAGCTACGGCCACGCGCGCCATGGCCGGTTTTGGCGCTCACCAGGTGATGCACACAACGAAAATCGAGGTATTGACCGAGCACCTGCCCATCCGCATCGAGTTCATCGAATCCGCTCAGAAGGTGGATGATCTCATGCCCACGCTGTACGACATGGTGACCGACGGCGTAATCGAAGTGCAGGATACTCAGGTTGTCAAGGTCGCCAACAAGGAAAAAGCATCGCCCGCAAAGGGACCGCATACCGAACTGAGAGGCACTGCCCGGCTGATGAGGATCTATATGGGGGAGTCCGACAGGTGGCAGGGCGAAGCGCTCTACGAAGCGATACTCAAGCGTTTGCGCTTCATGGATATTGCCGGCGCAACCGTCTACCGCGGCATCCTCGGATACGGAGCCAAGCGACACACTCACAAGAGTGGGCGCCTACCGTTCTCCCACGATCTGCCAGTCATGATTTCGGTCGTGGACACTGAGGAAAAGCTGAGTAAGGCGATGAATGACATTGAGTCCATGATGCAGGACGGAATTATCGTTCTTTCCGATGTCGATGTGATCCGCCTCGTCCATAGCCGTCCGGCTTCAGAGTCTACCCATGCGAACGGTTAAGAAAGCTAAGCTCCTTCGTCTCCATTTCTGCGAGAGCGACCGATACCGCGGGAAACCGTTGTACGAGGCGATCGTCCATCGTTGTAAAGAACTGAGGATCGCAGGCGCCACGGTTTTCCGGGGTCTCGAAGGATACGGAGAAACGGCGGAGATTCATCGTCACCACCTGGTCAAAAAAGATCAACCGATTGTCGTCACGATAGTGGATACAACAGAGAACATCGAGCGGTTGATTCCCGTGGTCGAGGAGATGATGGACACCGGCATGATTGCCACCTCCGATGTC
>JASHOO010000322.1 GCA_030041035.1 Bryobacteraceae bacterium
TCAGTACTTCGCCACCCTCGGATCTACTTTGTCGCTCCACGCCAGAATCCCGCCCTTCATATTCCTGACCTTCTTGAAGCCCGCCTGCTTCAGAAACTCCACCGCCTTGGCGCTGCGCATGCCGCTCTTGCAATGCGCCACGATCTCATCGGCCGAATTCAGTTCGTTCACGCGCTTCGGAAGCTCACCCAGCGGAATCAGCTTCGCAAACGGAATATTGCAAATCTGATATTCGTGCGGCTCGCGCACGTCGATCAGCACGAATCGGTCGCCGCGATCGATCTTCGCCTTCACTTCAACCGGGTCAATTTCGCCTTCCGCCACTCCTGCCACCGGCTTAACCTCGTGTTGTGGAATTCCGCAAAACTGCTGGTAATCGATCAGCTTGGTCACTGTCGGATGCTCGCCGCACACCGGGCACTCCGGATTCTTGCGCAGCTTCAGCTCGCGGAACCGCATCGCCAGCGCGTCATACAGCAGCAGCCGTCCCACCAGCGGCTCGCCTTTACCCAGAATCAGCTTCACCGTTTCGGTCGCCTGGATCAGCCCCACCACGCCCGGCAGAATTCCCAACACACCACCCTCGGCGCAACTCGGCACCAACCCCGGAGGTGGCGGCTCCGGATACAGGCACCGGTAGCACGGCCCGCCCTGGTAAGCGAACACTGTCGCCTGCCCTTCAAACCGAAAAATCGAGCCGTAAACGTTCGGCTTCCCCGTCAGCACGCACGCGTCATTCACCAGGTAGCGCGTGGGAAAATTGTCCGTGCCGTCCACGATGATGTCGTAGTCTTTGAACAGATCCAGCGCATTCTCACTCGCTAGCGCCGTCTCGTGCTTGTCGATCTCGACATAAGGGTTGATCTCCTTCATCGTCTCGGCCGCCGAATCCAGCTTCTTCCGGCCTACGTCGCTGGTCCCATGGATCACCTGCCGTTGCAGGTTCGTAAAATCCACCACATCAAAATCGACAATCCCGATCCGCCCCACGCCCGCCGCCGCCAGGTACATCCCCAGTGGCGCGCCCAGCCCGCCCGCGCCGATCAGGAGCACCTTCGCGCTCTTCAGCTTGAGCTGCCCTTCCATTCCGACTTCGGGCATGATCAGGTGCCGGCTGTACCGCAGAATTTCATCTTTCGAAAGCGTCGCCGCTTGCGCAGGCGCTTCCACCGCCGCGCCGCCCGCAATGCTCGGGACAATCGAAATCGTGTCGCCGGCCCCGACCGGTGTCGCGTCTTTCTTCATGTACCGGATATCTTCGTCGTTCAGGTACACGTTCACAAAGCTGCGCAACTTGCCTTCATCGGTATAAAGCTGCCGCCGCAGTTCCTGGTATTGCCCCGTGAGCGCACCCAGAACTTCGCCCACCGTCGCGCCGCTCAGCTCTACGCTGTCATGTTTATCTACGTACTGCCGCAGAGGAGTTGGAATTAATACTTTGGCCATTTCTCTTTCATTCGCGGACGCTGATTTTCGCCGCCCATCTGTAAACTAATTCTTCTTTTTCCGCCGCCGTCTGGTCCGGATTCGGTAGCCAGCTATTGGCGTGATCGAACTCGCCCTTCTGGATCGAAAGAACTACAAAAGAGTACCACGGGCACGAATTCTTCAAATCCGTCTCCGAGAAATACGCGCCGCAATCCGGATGCGAGTGATAGATGCCCACCAGATCCATGTTGTGCTTGCGCGCTTCCCGCTCGGCACTCAGCAGATCCGTGGGCCGCAACTCGTACCGGGCACGCTGTGATCCCGCCGACGCGTTTTCGAGGGGCATCGCCGCCACTACGTGTTTTCTGCCGTCCGCCACCGTCCCCAGCATCGCCCCGCAGCATTCATTGGGGTACGTGGTCCGCGCATGCTCCACCATCTGGCGCCACGGCCTGTCTTCGATCTCGATCATTCCTCGTCCCAGAAGTGCTCGCTCAGATATTTATCCGCGCTGTCGCAGAGCATCGTCACAATCACCGCGCTTTTTCCTTCCCGAACCAGCCCATGCCCCAGTTGCACCGCCGCATCCACGTTGGCGCCCGACGAAATCCCTACCAGCAGCCCTTCTTCTCGCGCCAGCCGCCGCACCATCCGATATGCATTCTCGGTCTCCAGCCACACGTTGCCGTCCGCGAGCGTCTCATCATAGATGCCCGGCACGATGGCCGTCGCCATGTGCTTGAGTCCTTCCAGGCCGTGAAATCCGCTCGCCGGCTGCGCCGAATAGCACTTCACTCCTGGCAGATCGTGCCGCAGCCTACGTGTCACTCCCATAAAGGTTCCGCTCGTCCCCATCGCCGTCACAAAATGCGTTACGCGTCCCGCCGTCTGCTCGATGATCTCCGGACCCGTGGTTTCAAAATGTGCCATCCAGTTGGCCGGATTGTTGTACTGGTCGGGATAGAAATAACGATGCGGATCGGCGCGATACACCTCGCGGCACTTCCGGATCGCCCCGTCCGACCCTTCCGCAGGATCGGTCAGCAGCATCTCGGCTCCGTACGCCTTGAGAATCCGCTTTCTCTCCAGTGACGCATTGGCCGGCAAGCATAACTGCACCCGGTAGCCCCTCGCCGCCCCGATCATGGCGTACGCGATTCCGGTGTTCCCGCTCGTCGCGTCCAGAATCGTGAGATCGTGCGTGAGTTTTCCCGTGCTTTCCCCGTCCAGGATCATGTTCAGCGCCGGCCGGTCCTTCACGCTGCCCCCCGGGTTCATGAACTCGGCCTTACCGTAAATCTCGATCCCCGGCAAATCCGCAGCAACGCGCATCAATCGCACCAGTGGCGTATGTCCGATGGTGGCCAGCACATCAGTTTGCCGGATTAGTTTTGGGATCGAAGCCGTGTGCGCCATGTGCCTGAATCAAAAGGAATTAATATTTAACCATTCTAGCAGCACCCAAATCTCTGTCAACATTAGGATGATTGCGCGCCAAGCGACGACTCATCATCCGACCCGGGGCGATCGGTGACTTCATTCTAACCCTGCCCGCTATGGAGTCACTAAAAGCTGATTACGTGGAGGTTTGGGCTGCTTCCCCGAATTTGCCTTTGGCGCGGTTTGCTGATCGCGTCCGGTCCATCGCCTCTACAGGCCTGGATATGCTGGAGTTCGGATCTTCTGAAAAGCTGCTGGCCGAACTCCGCAGCTTCGACCAAATCACTTCCTGGTATGGCGCCGGCCGTCCCGAGTTTCGCACCGCCGTCAAAAGCCTGCCGTTTGAATTCTATGCAGCCATTCCGCCCGACGATTGCGGGATGCATGCGGCCGATTACTATGCCCACCAGGTTGGATGCCTTACCTCGGCCATTCCCCGTATCGATTGCCCTCGATCCGACGGCGGTTTCGCCGTGATTCACCCGTTCTCCGGCAGTGCGAAAAAATGCTGGCCGCTTGAGCGTTATCAAGAACTTGCGCACCGTCTCCCCATGCCCGTCCGCTGGTGCGCCGGTCCCCAAGAACAGTTGCCGGAGGCCGTTCGCTTCGACAATCTTTATGAACTGGCCTGCTGGCTCGCCACCGCCTGCCTCTACATCGGTAACGACTCTGGAATCACTCACCTGGCCGCTGCCGCCGGTACGCCTGTGATTGCCCTGTTCGGCCCCACCAACCCCAAGGTCTGGGCACCTCGCGGCGATCACGTTTGCGTGATTGCGGGTTCTACTATAACAGCCATCTCAGTTGAGGAAGTCGCCTCCATGATTCCCTGAACAGCCACGCTATAATCCCGATAGATGGCTGCTCGACTCGAGGTCGCCCCCGCCGCCCCCACTCCGGACCTGGTCGATCTGCGCGGGCTGTCTTCCATCCACCTGGAGCCGCTTCTCGAAGAAGAGACAAACGAATGGAGAACCGTGCTCGACTGGGACTTCGGCAAATCGGCTGATCTGGTGCGCCGCTTCGTCGATCTCCGTGCTCTGAGCGGGTGCGCGCTCCTGGATGCGGGCGCTGTTGCCGGCTACTCCTATTTCGTCGTCGAAGAGCACAAGGGCCTGATCGGCGATCTCTACGTGCGGGCGGCCTGGCGCACGGTAGAGAATGAAAACCGTCTGCTGGCGTCGGTGCTCGAAGGTGTGGTTACTGGTTCACAGGTGCGGCGCGTTGAGTCGCAACTCATGATGCTGCTCCCGGGTGTGCCCCGCGCCGTTCCCGGCGCGGAATGTCTGAGCACCTACGAGCGCAACTTCATGCTGGTGGATTTCGACAGCGTGCCGCTCCCACTCGAACGGCCCGCCCGCTGCCGCATTCACACCGAACGCTGGTCGGACCACCATCAGGAGGCCGCGGCCCAATTGATCGCCGCCGCGTACACCGGCCACATCGACAGTCACATCAACGACCAGTACCGTTCCATGGCCGGAGCGCGGCGTTTCTTGTACAACATCGTGCAGTACCCCGGCTGCGGCAACTTCTTTCGCCCCGGCTCCTACGTCGCTGTCGATCTCGATCACGGCCGGCTTTGCGGCCTGTCGCTGGCGAGTATCGTCGGTCCGGAGTCCGGGCATATTACGCAAATTTGCGTGGCGCCCCAGGCACGCGGTACCGGTGTAGGCTACGAATTGCTGCGCCAATCACTCCTGACGCTGAAAGAGCATAGTTGCCGCCGGGTCAGCCTCACCGTCACTGCCGCCAATCGCGAGGCCGTAGATCTCTACCAGCGAATCGGCTTCCGTACCCTGCGAAGATTCTCCGCTTACGTGTGGGAAGGCTTCGCGCACCGGGAATAAACCGCGCCCGAGCGCGGATGCCGGAACTCAAAAATAAAACTTCAGCGCAAACTGAATCTCCCGCTGATCGTTCAACCCGTCGCGGGTGGAGTTGATGACTCCGAAGGTCGAAGGCGACAGGTAGTTGAGCGAACCGGGAGCAGGTACTACGCCATTGCCTCCGAAGCCCGGCGGAGAAAAGTTGGGGTGGTTCGTCAGGTTGAAGATCTCCGCGCGGAACTCCAGCTTGGTTTTCTCGGTGACCGGAAACGTCTTGAAGGCTGAGAAATCCATGCGATGGAAACCAGGCCCGTAGAACTGCGAGGGCGCGCCGCCCAAAGGTGCATAGTTGGTCTGCCCGATAGTGGTGGCCACGGGCGGAGTCGTAAACGCCGCCGGGTTGATCCACTGATTGACATTGTGCGGACCTCCGATGATGTTCTCGCCGGGCACCTCGAGCGCGTTGCAACCCAATCCGGACGTGGTGGCCGCGCCGCTGCACGGTACGGTAAACGGCTGGCCATCCTGAAGAGTCAAAATCCAGTTCGTGCTCCACCCGCCGAACATTCCGTTGACCAGGCCGCTCGCGTTGTTGAGGAACTGTTTCCCATGCCCCAAAGGCAGCTCGTAGCCTCCGCTCACGTGAACCACTTTGGGAATGTCGAAGTCGCAGAGCCCGTAATCTCCCTGAATGCCGAAACCGGGAAGATAAGCTGCCCGAAAGCCGGTGAGGGCCGTCGCATTGAGCACGTCTACAGCGTCGGTGCGGCACTTCGAATAAGTAAAGTTCGCCAGCACGCTCAACCCGGCGCTAAAACGGCGTTCGTAATTGGCCTGCAACGCATTGTAATAGCTGTCTCCGGCCATGCTGGTATCCGTAAAGCCGGAGGGGAAAGCGGGGTAGGGCGAGTAGTTGAACGAGTCAAGTCCAGGCGGAAGAATTTCATTCGGTTCATTGGCATTGAGATAGACCCCCAGGTGGTGCACGTTGTTCCCCACGTAAGCCAGTTGCGCGGTCTGGTTCTGAGTGAGCTGGTACTGGAGGGTGAAATTGAAACCCTGCGTGTACGGCGTCTTCATGTGAAAATCCTCGCCCGTAAAGGAGACGCCGGCTGCGGGCACGTTGGCCGCGGACAAGGGGATGCCGGTCAATCCCGTCTCGAGCGTAGCGATGGAGCCGTTGGGAAACGTGACTGGGGCGTTGGGAACCAGATAAGGATAGTTCAGCGAGAACTGGAACGGGAAATCGACGTACGTTTCCACCACCGAGTTCTCAAACCCGCCATAGAAAATTCCGTATCCACTGCGGACCACAAGCTTCGGCGTGAGCTGATAAGCGAAGCCCACCCGCGGAGAGAAATTCGCCAGTTGCGAGTGCCCCAGGCCCGGCAGACTGGAGCACACGATATCGATATTGTCCGCCGCGGCGTTCGACAGGAAATTGGCGGAAAATGGCGTGTTGCACCGCTGCTTGGTCAGCAGGAACTCGGAGGGAGCGCTGCTTCCCGAGGGGAGGAAATTGGATTGGGCGCCATAACGTTCGCCAAGCTGGCCGAAATACTCCCACCGCAGTCCAAGATTCAAAGTGAATTTGTGAGTCACTTTAATGTCGTCCTGGAAATAGGCGCCGTCGTAGTTGTGATACATATCCGTGTTGGCGATGTTCGAAGCGTAAACGTCATCCGATCCGCCCACGTAATTCGAGGCGCCGGCCACCGTGCCGGGAATGGGAGTCAGCAGCATCTGCGCTAACCCCGTGTTGCCTCCCGTAGTCTCGGGCACTTCGGTATAGAGACCGCTGTAGCTCCACGCCCCGCGTCCCGCGGGCGGCTGGAGAATCGAGAACCTCAGATGCTGGTATTCGAAGCCGACCTTGATCGATTGCCGCCCCAGGTTCTTGGTCAGATTGTCCGTGAATTGCAGCGTGTTGCTGTATTCGACGGACGGTAGAAATTCGTTGCTGCCCAGCGTCGTGAGACCGGCGATAAAAAAGCTTCCCAGGGCGCCGTTGTCAAAACCGTTCGGAACACCCTGTATGCCGAACTGCGCGGAGGCGCCCAGGTCATTGTCGAACGGCTGCACGCGCGTGGTGTGGATACGGTTAAAGCCCAGGCGAGCCTCATTGACCAGGCTGGGCGAGAACGTGTGCGTCTCGCTCAAGGCGTCGTTATTGGAGACCGCCGTCTGGTAGCCCTGGTAGAACGCGCCGCCATCCGCCAGTCCGGGGAACGGACCGGGAAGGTGGATCGGATTGTTGACATAGCTGGCGCGGACAAACAGGCTGTCCTTCTCACTGAAGTTCTGGTCCACGCGAACGTCGAACTGGTTGGGGCTGTTGTTGATCACGGGGTCGGCGGCATAGTTGTCGAACAGACTGGAATTGGTGGGCAGGGGATAGAGATTGAGCAGCTTGATGGCGTTCGGGTCGAGCCGGTTGGCCGGAATGATATTCCCCGGGAAGGGCTCACGCGCGAACCCGATCTGACTGCCCGTGGCGTCTCCGCTCGGACACGGCGGCACAATGCCGGTCACGGGGTCGGCAACGCCGCAAGCGACCGCACGGGTGGTCGATGGATCAAAAACCTGGCCCAATGCGAACGTCCGGCCCAGGACGTCGGCCGGCTCGTTTCCGCCTTGCGTGAGCAACTGCGACAAGTTCGTGTAGCCGCTGTCACGCTCTTGCAGCGTGGGAACCGTATTGAGTGAAGGTGCGGCCTGGCGGATGCGGGTACCTTCGTAGTCCATGAAGAAAAAGGTCTTATTCCGGTGGATCGGTCCTCCGAAGGTAGCGCCGAACTGGTTCTGCCGGTACTCGCCCTTGGGGATGCCGCCCGCGTTCTCGAAGAAATTGGCGGCGTCCAAGTCGTCATTGCGGAAAAACTCCCAGGCATTGCCGTGGAATTCGTTGGTTCCGGACTTGACGGTGGCGTTCAGGATGGCGCCGGCCGAGCGGCCGTTCTCGGCGCTATAGTCGTCGGTCTGCATCTTGAATTCGGCAATGGCGTCGACCGGTGGCTTCACCACATAGGCGGTACCATTCAGGAAATCGACGAGATTGACGTTATTGTCAATGCCGTCGAGCAGGTAGTTGTTCTGCGCCGGCCGCAACCCGTTGGCCGCGAAACTGCCCGTCGCGCCCAAGCCCCGCGTATCCTCCTGGTCGAAGGTCACGCCGGCAGACAACTGGGCAAGAAACGTGAAGTTCCGGCCGTTTAACGGCAACTCGTTGATGGTGCGCGCCCCGATAATCTGGCCCACCGACGCGTCCTCACTTTGCAGCAGCGGCGCTTCGCCGGTTACCGAGACGGTTTGCGTCATTTCACCGGGCGTCATCACGATGTCCACCGCCACGCGCTGCTGCACGTTCACGGTGATGTGCGCATGGTCCACGCGTTGAAAACCTTGAAACTCCGCCACCACCGAGTAGGTGCCGATCCGGACGGGAGCGAAGATATATTCGCCCGTCGAACTGGTGGTCGTGGTCTGGGCCACGCCCGTCGCTTCGTTGGTGAGCGTTATCATAACGCCCGGAATCACGGCCTGAGTGGTATCTCGAACCGTGCCCAGAATCGCGCCCGTATCTACCTGGGCGAACGAGACGGCCGCAGTGAGCACACTTGTCAATAGCAGGTTGCGAACAGACAGCTTCACGACGGATGAACCCCCTTAGGCTGAAGTCCTAAACAGTTTTCGCTAGTATACTCCGATTAGCCAAGTTTTGGGGTCAATTTTTTACGGCTTTTTTCGTTTGCTTTCATTTGACGGCCGCAAGGCTTCGAATCGCGCCGGTTTGCTAGAACCAACGCATCATCCGCAGAATCACCAGCAGCACGACCGTCGTTGCCGCCATCACCCCGCCCAGGATGACCCCGCCGTGCGGCGAATCGGTCCACGGTAGCCCTTTGAGGTTCATGCCGTAAATGCCGGAAATCACCAGCGCGGGAAGCGCAATCGTGCCCAGCACAGTGAGCACCTTCATCACCTGATTGGTGCGGTTGGCAACGCTCGAAAGATAGATATCGAGCGCACCGGTCAGCAGGTCGCGCTGCGTCTCCACCAGGTCCAGGTTGCGCGCGACGTGGTCGTAAATGTCGCGGAGAAACGGCCACATTTCGCGATGAATCAGCTCCGATTCACTGCGTTGCAAATGCCCCGCGACGTCGCGCGTATTGACCAGCACGCGCCGCAGCAAAATCAGACTGCGCTTGGTCTCGAAGATGTGCTGGAGCGTGTCGGGCGTGGGCCGGCCCAGCACCTGGTCTTCGAGTTCATCGATGATATCGCTGAAGTGATCGAGCAGCGGCAGATAGGAATCCACCACGCCGTCCGCGATGCGGTAGAAGATCTGGTCGGCGCGCTGGCCGGCCGCCGCGCTGCGCACCTGCTCCAGCAATTGACGCGCCGGCGGGCAATTCTTGTCCTCCACCGTGATGACAAAATCACGGCCCAGAAAGATATCGAGATCCGACTCGCGCAGCGCTCCGTCTTTCTCGATGGTCACGATTTTCAGCACGGCGAAAACATACGTGCGGTTCTCCTCCACCTTGGCGCTCTGGCAGCGATGACGACAGTCCTCAATGTGCAGCGGATGCAGGCGGTAGCGCTCGGCGAGGCGGTCCAGTTCGGGATCCTGCGGGTCGCGAATCTCGTGCCAGTCCATGATTAAACGATCAGCATACAATCGCCGTACGAGTAAAAGCGATACATTTTCTCGACGGCGTGGCGATAAGCGGCCAGCACGAAATCCGTGCCGGCGAACGCGCACACCAGCAGCAGCAGGCTTGTGCGGGGCAGGTGGAAGTTGGTCAAGAGCCCTCCTGTGCGGTGGAATGGATAGCCGGGATAAATGAAGATATCCGTCTCGCCGGAAAGTGCACCGGTCGATGCTGCGCTTTCCATGGTGCGCACGCTGGTGGTTCCTACCGCGACCAACCGCCGCGCCGAATTCATGCGGGCGGCGTTTTCCGGCGTGATGCGGTAAACCTCACTGTGCAGGTGAGCCTGCTCGATCTGCTCGCTGTGAATGGGCTGAAAGGTTCCGAGGCCCACGTGGAGCGTGACATAAGCAATCTGCGTGCCCGCTGACCGGCACTGATCAAGCACCTCCGGCGTGAAATGCAAACCCGCGGTAGGCGCGGCGACCGAGCCTTTGTCACGCGCGAAGACGGTCTGATAGCGTTCACGGTCCGCGGGCGTGTCGGCGCGCTTAATGTACGGCGGCAGGGGAACGTGGCCGATTTCTTCGAGCGCCGCGTAGACATCTGTGTGGGTAAGGAAGCGTAGCTTCCGCTCGCCGAAATCCCCGCGCGAGGTGATCTCCGCCTCCAGCCCGCCATCGAAACGAATCCGCTCCCCAGTGCGCATCTTGCGTCCCGGCCGCACCAGCGCCTGCCACTCCCGGGCATCCGGTGAAACCGGGCGCAGCAGCAGCACTTCGACGCTACCGCTCAGGTTCTCGCGCAGCTTCGGATTATTCTTTCCCACCGGCAGCGCATGCACGCCTTCTCTGTGTCCATACAAACGGCTGGGAAAGACTTTCGAATCGTTGAGCACCAGGCAATCGCCTGGACCCAGAAACTGCGGCAGCTCGCGAAACATCCGGTCCTCCCACCGCTGCTCGTCGCGATAAAGTACGAGCATCCGCGACGCCGCCCGGTCTTCCAGCGGCGTTTGCGCGATCAGGCTTTCAGGCAGGTGGTAGTCAAACTCGGCGAGCCGCACCCACGGACTAGAGTAGCGCGGTCGAAAAAAGGCTTGACACGCCCCGCAGTATATGTTACATACTGTAACGCTACAATGCGTAACAGAAACAAGCCAACCCGAAAAGCCCTGAGCGAGCTCGAGCACCTGGTTATGGATTTCCTCTGGCCACGCGGCGCCGCCACGGCCGAGCAGGTTCGCGAAGCGCTGGCGGCCAGGCACCCCTTGAAGGACGCCACGGTGCGCACCATTCTGCGGCGGCTCGAGGAGAAAGGCTACGTCACGCATCGCACCGAGGGCCGGACCTTTATCTACGAAGGCACGGAGCGGCCGCAGAACGTCGCCGTGAACGCGGTCCGGCAGATTATCGACCGCCTTTGCGGCGGGTCGGTCGAACAGCTTCTGGTCGGCATGGTCGAGCACGAGGTGATTGATCGCCGCGAGTTGGAAAGCCTGGCGCGGAAAATCGCCCGGCGCAAAGAGAAGGGGAATTGAGTATGTCGAACGTCAGCCTGCAAGTTATCGGTCATCTCGCCGATGCATCGGTCCGCGCGTTGGGCCTGGCTGTAGTTGCGTGCGTTGCGCTTGCGATTCTGCGGACGCGTCACGCCGCCGTGCGTCATGCCGTCTGGTCGGCGGTGCTGGCGGGAATGCTGGCACTACCAATGCTGGCGCTACTGCTTCCGACCATCGCGGTGAAGGTGATGCAGCGGCCCGCAGCGGTGGCGACCCTGCTTCCGAGCCATCCGCAAGCCGCGCCACACTCGACTTTTCGCGTCACGCCTTCGCCGCAGCCACCTTCGCCGATCATCCCCGCCTGGCCCATGGTGCTGACAGGACTCTATCTGGCCGTGGTGGTTGCGTCGCTGACCCGGACGCTTCTGGCTTGGAGATCCTGCCACCGCCTCGTTCGCCGATCCGAACTCGTCCGCAATCCACGCGCTCGCGATCTCCTCGCGGACGTTGCGGCGGCGCAGTCGATGGCTTGGCCCTTGCCGCAGCTTTGCTCTTCGCGTTCGGCGATCGTGCCCATGACCGTCGGCTCTCGTGAGCCTGTGATCCTTTTGCCGCCCAACTGGCAGGACTGGGACGACTGGAAACTCCGCGCGGTGTTGGCTCACGAACTCGCCCACATCCGCCGCGGCGATTGGTTCGTCATGGTGACCGCATCGGTAAACCGTTCCCTGTTCTGGTTTCATCCGCTCGCCTGGTGGCTGGAACGGCATTTATCGGCCTTGGCTGAGCATGCCAGCGACGACGCGGCTCTCGGTCAAGTGACGGATGCCCCGCGCTACGCACGCACCGTTCTCGATTTTGCCGCGGCTCTTCAGTCGGGGCGCCGGCTCAATTACGGAGTCGCCATGGCAAGAAGCGCGAAAGTCACTCGCCGGATCGACCGGATTCTCTCAGGACGCCGGCCCGGCCCCGCGCTCCTCAGCAGCAAAACGTGGGCCGCGATTGTGGCCTGCGCCTTACCGCTGGTTTACGGCGCAGCGGCTTTGCAAGTGGCGCCATCCTCATCCGACCCGGGCGCCCATCCCGGTCTCGCGCAGTTGTTGACCGAGGGCAGCAAGCTGTCGCCCGCCGAAGCGCAGCAACTCGAAGAGCAACTCCAACGCGACCCGGAAGATCTCGCCGCGCGGGGGAAGTTGATCTCGTACTACTTTTCCACCGTTCCACAACAACGGCAACCCCGCTTGGATCATGTTTACTGGCTCATCGAACACCATCCGGAGTCGGACATCACGCGATACTTCTCATTGGTGTTCCGATTCTCGCCTCCAGATGAAGAGCATGTGAAGACCCTCTGGTCGGACCAGGCGGCGTTACATCCCAATGACGCACGCGTTTTGGCGAATGCGGCGGAATTTCTAGGCCGGGGAAACCAATTCGTGGAAAAGGATCTCCTGGAGCGAGCACGTCAGGCCGATCCTTTGAATCCTGAGTGGCTGAAGCGGTTGGCGGATCTTTTCTCCCGTGCAATTTCCCATTCCTTCCCAGACCAAACGCGGATTGTTCCGCACGTAGAGACCAGCTTCGCCGAGGCGGCAAAGGCCGAGATCGAGTCCTCAAGCGATGCGCTCCTCGTGGGCACGGTGGGCGAATTTCTCTCCAGCGGGTGGATCGGGGGAAACACCCTCGCTCCTGGGCAGCTCGATTTTGCCGAGCTCCTGCTCCACCGCGCGCAAGATCTCGACCCCAGTAACCAGGAGTGGCCCGCGGCGCTTGAGAGGCTTCATGCCTCCCGCGAAGAAACAACTGTCCAGCCCCAGGCTGCCAAGGGGGAAGTGCGCATTCGGGTTGGAGGGGAACTCCAGCAAAGTAACCTCATCCAACGCCCCGTTCCGCCTTACCCGCCGGCGGCCAAGCAAGCCCGCATCCAGGGACTTGTGCGATTTAACATTACCATCGGAAAGGACGGGCACGTCGGCAACGTGACTCTGATCAGCGGCCACCCGCTGCTGGTCCCTGCCGCGCAGGAGGCCGTCAAACAATGGGTTTATCGGCCGACTCTGCTGAATGGCGACCCTGTGGAGGTCTCCACCGTCGTCGATGTTCAGTTCACTCTGATCAATTAGTCGAGGGGAAATAGCTCGCCCTGCCTCTCGTCTTCCCACATCTCGGGCCGGTATTCGACCGGCGCGGAAGCCAGGCCATACCGTTCCCGGATCTTGCGGACGCGCAAGCGCAGCTCCTCGGTGTATGGGCCTCGCAGATAGGGGCTCTTCTTGTAGCGCTCTTCGTAACGCCGCATCAGGTGCGGAAACCGCTCGCGCAAAAACGGAAAGAACACCTTCTGCGCCGAGGGCATCAGGAACAGCACGCCGCCGCCAAAATACTGCGCCCCCGCATCCTTCGCCGCCCTGGCCAGCCGGTCGAGATCGCGCTCGCGATCGGTTATCAGCGGCAGAATCGGGTTCGGAAACACACCCACGCAGATTCCCGCCTCTGCCAGTTTCGCCACGGTGGCCAGGCGCAGATCCGGGCGCGGCGCGCGCGGCTCGAGCAGTCGCGCCAGATCCGCCTTGAGCGTCGTGATCGTGATGTTCACGTCCAGCACGTTCGATCGCGCAATTTCCGTCAGCAGCTCGATATCGCGCTGGATGAGGTCAGACTTCGTGGTGATGGAAACGTGCCATCCCCGTTCCCGCGCGAAAACTTCGAGGATCGACCGTGTCCGCCCAAACCGCCGCTCGGCCGGTTGATAAGGGTCCGTGGCGGTGCCAATGGCGATGGCCTCACGCTTGTCCGTCTTTCGCAGCTCCGTCTTCAGAATGCCCGCGGCTGCCGCCTTGGCGTAAATGCGATTTTCGAATTCCGTGACATCGCGCTCCATGAACTCGTGCGTATAGCGCGCGTAACAGTATTTACATCCGAACTCGCAGCCGCGGTACGGGTTGATGGTCCAGCGGAAAGGCATCCCGGGTTTCGACCGGTTCAGGACGCTGCGCGCGGCGATCTCCAGATATTCAACCTGGCTCTTGGCTTCCAGCCGCTCGCTCTCGCTCGCCAGTTTGGCGATGCCCACCAGCCGCGACGCAGGCTCGAGGTCGAACAACATGGTCTCTATTTTCGCCTTTTATTCGCCTGGATGCAAGAGGTGACGTGGCCGGTCCCGAGGCTACCCCGCGTCGTATTTGTTCAGAATCTCCTCCCACAGGCCCTGCGCCTTTAGAATCAGCTCGATCACCTCGCGCACCGCCCCCTGCCCGCCGGGTTGAACGGTCACATAGCGCGCCCGCTGCTTCACTTCCGGCCGGGCATTGGCGGTAGCCACCGGCAACCCCACGCGGCGCATCACCACCAGATCGGTGAGATCGTCGCCAATGTAGGCAACCTCGCTCGGATCGACCTTGGCATCGCGCAGGATCTCCTCAAAGATCGGAATCTTCTCGATGTGGCCCTGGTAAACGTAGCTGAACTTGGTCTGCTTGGCGCGCTCCACGGTCGCAGGCGAGACGCGCCCGCTGATGAGACCGGTTTTGATTCCTTTCCAGTTCAGCCATTGCAAACCGATGCCGTCCTGTGAATCGAAGCCCTTGGTTTCGACCATGTTCCCGTCAGGACCCGGCGTGTTGTACAGGCGGCCGTCGGTCATGACGCCATCCACATCCATCAACAGCAGTTTGATTTTCGAAGCAAGCTGGATCACATCAGCAGGCAATGGGTTCTCCTTGTCGGGAAGTCTCACCAGATTATTTGCACAGGATACTGTCGGAAAACCAGGGACGGAGACCTCAATTCCCGCTCTCCCCGCCCGCCCTCCAAACCCCGTTCACTCATCCCCCTCCAACTTTTTCCCTGACGCCTCAACACAATCCCCCCGCTCGCTCCCGCTCACCCAAGCCCCCTCCGCTATCCTGAATCGGCTTCCGCCGAAGGATTCCAACCCTATGCTCTCCGAACGTCAGCTCGACGCCAACCGTCGCAACGCCCAACATTCCACCGGCCCGCGCACTCCCGAAGGTCGCGCCGCCGTCTCGCTCAACGCCCTGCGCCACGGCCTCGCCTCCCAAACCGCTGTCCTCCCCAACGAAAATCCCGAGGAATTCCGCGAACTCCGCGACGCTTTTTTCGACGAATACCACCCCGCCGGCCCTACCGAAATCCTGCTCGTCGAGCAGATGGCCATCTCCGCCTGGCGCCTGCGCCGACTACGCGCCCTCGAAACCGGCCTGTTCGCCGTCCGCATCTCCCAGCTCCGCGACGACGACAACAACTCACTCGATCCCCGCGCCCGCGCCTTCGTCTACGAAAATTCCACCATCGACACCCTCTCCCGCTACGAAACCCGCATCGAGCGCTCCTTCTACCGCGCCCTCCACGAGCTCCAGCGCCTGCGTGACACTCCGCCCGCCCCCAACCCTCCGCCACCCCAAAACAATTTCGAAAATCAAACCCATTCCCAAGACCGGACACCCACCGCTGCCCCCGCACCGGTCATGCCGCTAAGCACAGAACCGCTGGCAACGATTGAGGCCGACCTCGTTCAAAACTACCCGAGGCGAGTTGCGCCGAACCGTTACTCTGCCGTAATCCAAAGCATCGCTGGGCTGTCGTTGCCGCCACTGATCTGCCGATTGGAGTCAGTGTCCTGAGTTAAAAATACCTCGATACGTAGCTTTCGGCATGGGGCACCGGCTGTGGCGCGTATGAGGCACTGATTGTGATGGCTCTGGTCCTCGCATTCATCTGGTTCGTGTGTTGGAGACAAGGGCGGAAGGCCGTGCGCGAGATTGAAAAGCTAAGCAACGAGTAGCAGCTGGGCGGGCGAGGTTCACTGCTCCTACGCCGCTAACTTTCGACTAACTGCGATGCGGGTCGCGTGCGACTATGATGATCGTATGTCCGCACGCAGCGGAAATCGGCGAATGTTTCTTTATTAATGCCGTCCATTTCTGAAAAATGCCGCTGAATTCTGGAAGCCGCCTCGGACGCTATGAAATCCTCGCCGCTCTCGGAACGGGTGGTATGGGCGAAGTCTACCGCGCGCGCGATGAGCGCCTGGGCCGCGATGTCGCCATCAAAGTCCTGCGCGAGGAAGGCTCGGCCGATCCCGACCTCCAGCGCCGCTTCGCCATCGAAGCCCGATCCGCGAGCGCCCTCAATCATCCCAACATCCTCACCGTCCACGACGTCGGCATGGAGCAGAACATTCCCTACATCGTCTCCGAGCTGGTCGATGGCGAGCCGCTCGGCGCGCTCATCGCCCGCGGCAAGATTCCCATCCGCAGGGTGCTCGATATCGCCGTGCAGGTGGCCGACGGCTTGGCCGCCGCGCATCAGGCCGGCATCGTCCATCGCGATCTGAAACCCGCCAACATCATGCTCACTCGGTCCGGAGCCGCCAAGATTCTCGATTTCGGCCTGGCCAAAGCCGTCCCCAAGGAGCTTGCCGGCACCGCCACACGCCAAACCGGCACCTCGCCCGGCATCATCGTGGGCACCGCCACCTACATGAGTCCCGAGCAGGTCCGCGGCGAATTGCTCGATCCGCGCAGCGATCAGTTCTCCTTCGGCCTGGTGCTCTATGAGATGCTCACCGGCAAGTCGCCCTTCGCGCGCTCGAGCGACCTCAGCACCATGGCCGCCATCGCCGAGGAGCCCGCGCCGCCCATCCGCGAGCTGAATCCCGCCGTTCCCACGCCGCTGCGCTGGTGCGTCGAGCGCTGCCTCGCCAAGGATCGAGAAGAGCGCTACGCCTCTACCGCCGACCTGAAGCGCGAGCTCTCGACCATTCGCGATCATTTGGACGAAACCTCCGCCTCGCACCCTGAGCTTCCGGCGCAGCCCGCCCGGCGCAAACGCCGCGTGTTTCCGGTTTTGCTCAGCCTGGCGGGATTTGCTGCCGGCTGTCTGCTCGCGCCCGTTCTGCTCATTCCCGAATCCGCGGTCGATATCGGCCGCTATCACATTTCGCCGGTCGCCGTCGGCGCCACCTATCAGGGCACGCCCGCCTGGTCTCCCGACGGCCGCAGCATCGCTTACGCCGCCTATGTCGACGGCATCAGCCAGATCTTCGTGCGCGCCTTGAGTTCTCCCACGCCCGCGCAGATCACCAAATCCGCTGTCTATTCAGATTCGCCCTTCTGGTCGCCCGATAACAACCGCATCTACTATCTCGCCTGGGACAAGGGCGCTTACTCGCTGTGGCAGGTCGGCGCCACCGGAGGCGCTCCCGAACTCGTCCAGCCCAACGCCTCCGCCGCGGCCATCTCACCCGATGGCAAGACACTTGCGTTTCTGAACTCGGACTCCACCGGCAAGGAGCCTCTGTCGCTCTGGCTCGTGCCGCCCGGCGGCGGCACGCCTCGCAAATTCGCCGGCGCTCCTTTTGCCTCCGGCGCGAGCAAGTACGAACTCGGATATCTCGCCTTCTC